>CAJAXU010000232.1 GCA_903948045.1 uncultured beta proteobacterium
CGGAAACATCTCCGAATGCACCACGCCCTGACCGGCGGTCAGCCACTGCACATCGCCCTGGCCAAAACGCGCGCGGGCGCCCAATGAGTCAGAGTGGTCAATCAGGCCTTTGCGCACGATGGTCACGGTCTCAAAGCCGCGGTGCGGGTGCGATGGAAAGCCTGGCACCGAGCGGCCGTGGTACATGCTCCAGCCGTCCTTGCGGCTGAAATCCTGGCCAATGTCGCGGCCTGCCAGTGAGGCCTGGGGCGCCATCTGCGCATTGGCCACCGGGTACGCGTCGTCGTGGTAGGCGCAAAACAAAAAGGGGTCGACGGTGTCCCAGGTGAAGCCCAGGGGTTTGATGGCGAGGATGGGGTGGCTGGACATGATGCGGCTTTCAAAGAAGCGCACAGGTTAACCCAAGCCGGCTCGCGCCGCTGATTTGGCCCCTGGAAAGCGGACTAAAATGACCCCAGCGGCAGACCGGTCATCCCGTCCGGTCCGGCCCCGCGGATCACAACCACGCCATTCCTACAAAGGCACAGTCATGTACCAGCACATCAAGATTCCCACCCAAGGCCAGAAAATCACCGTCAATGCGGACATGTCCCTCAATGTCCCCGACGAGCCGATCATTCCCTATATTGAGGGTGACGGCACCGGGCTGGACATTACCCCGGTGATGCTCAAGGTGGTGGACGCAGCAGTGGCCAAGGCCTACGGCGGCAAAAAGAAGATCCACTGGATGGAGGTGTTTGCCGGCGAGAAATCGACCAAGGTCTACGGCCCCGACATGTGGCTGCCCGAAGAAACCCTGCACGCCATCCGTGACTACGTGGTCTCCATCAAGGGCCCGCTAACCACGCCGGTTGGCGGCGGCATCCGCTCGCTCAACGTGGCCTTGCGCCAAGAGCTGGACTTGTATGTTTGCCTGCGCCCGATCCAGTACTTTGAGGGCGTGCCTAGCCCGGTCAAAGAGCCGCACAAGACCAATATGGTGATCTTCCGCGAAAACTCAGAAGACATCTACGCCGGCATCGAGTTCGAAGCCGAGTCTGACAAAGCCAAAAAGCTCATCAAGTTCCTGCAGGACGAGATGGGTGTCAAAAAGATCCGCTTCCCCAACACCTCGGGCATTGGCATCAAGCCGGTGTCACGCGAAGGCACCGAGCGCCTGGTGCGCAAGGCGCTGCAGTACACCATCGACAACGACAAGCCCAGCCTGACCATTGTGCACAAGGGCAACATCATGAAGTTCACCGAAGGTGGCTTCCGTGACTGGGCCTATAACCTGGCCCAGAAGGAATTTGGCGCCGAGCTGATTGACGGCGGCCCGTGGTGCAAGTTCAAGAACCCAAGGACCGGCAAAGACATCATCGTCAAGGACAGCATTGCCGATGCCTTCTTGCAGCAAATTCTGTTGCGCCCGGCCGAGTACAGCGTGATCGCCACGCTCAACCTCAATGGCGACTACGTGTCGGATGCGCTGGCAGCCCAGGTGGGCGGCATCGGCATTGCCCCGGGCGCCAATCTGAGCGACACCGTGGCCATGTTTGAAGCCACCCACGGCACGGCACCGAAGTACGCTGGCAAAGACTACGTCAACCCGGGCTCCGAGATCCTGTCGGCCGAGATGATGCTGCGCCACATGGGCTGGACCGCTGCCGCCGACCTGATCATCAGCTCGATGGAAAAATCGATCAAGAGCAAGAAAGTCACCTACGACTTTGCCCGCCTGATGGAGGGCGCGACCCAAGTCAGCTGCTCCGGCTTCGGCCAGGTCATGATCGACCACATGTAAGCCAGCAACAGCTGGCCAAAGCCGAAGCAGTGCACAGACTGCTTGAACTGGACCCCAAGTCATTGATTGGCTTGGGGTTTTTTGATGGGGTGGTCACAATCCGCTGTTGGTGGATGCCCTGCCCACCCGCTTACCGGATCACGTCACCATGGCCACCACCAACCCCAACCTATCCTCCTTCATCTGGTCCGTCGCCGACCTGCTGCGCGGCGACTACAAGCAAAGCGAGTACGGCAAGGTGATCCTGCCGTTTACCGTGCTGCGCCGGCTGGACTGCGTGCTGGAAGCCACCAAGGCCGAGGTGCTAACTGAGAAAGCCAGCCGCGAGGCCGCCGGGCTGAACCCCGAGCCCTTTTTACTGCGTAAATCCGGCCAGTTCTTCTACAACACCTCGCCCCTGGACTTGAAGAAGCTCATGGGCGACCAGGACCACATTGGCGAAAACCTGCGGGCCTACCTGCAGGCCTTCAGCCCGGCGGTGCGCGACATCTTTGAGAGCTTTGAGTTTCATACCCAGATCGACAAGCTGGCCAAATCCGGCTTGCTGTACATGGTGACCGAGAAGTTTGCCAGCATTGACCTGCATCCGGACAAGATCAGCAACCACGATATGGGCGCGGTGTTTGAGGAGCTGATCCGCAAGTTTGCCGAGCTGTCCAACGAGACCGCCGGCGAGCACTTCACCCCGCGTGAGGTGATCCGCCTCATGGTCAACCTGCTTTTCATTGAAGACGACGCCATGCTCACCCTGCCTGGGGTCGTGCGCAGCATGTATGACCCAGCAGTTGGCACCGGTGGCATGCCCAGCGTGGCGGGCGAACACCTGGCCCAGCTCAACCCCGACGCCCGGCTGGTGATGTACGGCCAGGAACTCAACCCCGAGTCTTACGCCATCTGCAAGGCCGACATGCTGATCAAGGGGCAAGACATCGCCAACATCGTGTTTGGCAACACCCTGTCCAACGACGGCCTGCGCGACCTGCTGTTTGACTACGCTTTGAGCAACCCGCCCTTCGGGGTGGAGTGGAAGAAGATAGAGGCACTGATCCGCAAGGAATACGAGCAGATGGGCTACAACGGCCGCTTTGGCCCCGGCCTGCCCCGTGTTAGCGACGGCTCGCTGCTGTTTCTGCTGCACCTCATCGCCAAAATGCGCCCGGCTAAAGATGGCGGCAGCCGCTTTGGCATTGTGCTGAACGGCTCACCGCTGTTCACCGGCGGCGCCGGCAGTGGCGAGAGCGAGATACGCCGCTACGTGCTGGAGAGCGACCTGGTGGAGGCCATCATCGCCCTGCCCACCGACATGTTCTACAACACCGGCATCAGCACCTATGTGTGGATTGTGAGCAACCGCAAGCCCGAAAATCGCAAAGGCAAGGTGCAGCTGATCGACGCCAGCGGCTTCTGGCAGAAGATGCGCAAAAGTCTGGGCAGCAAGCGCAAGGAGCTGTCACAAGAGCACATCGACGACATCACCAGCCTGTTTGGCAACTTTGAGGAGCTGACCCGGCAGGTGGATGGCAGCCCGGTGCCCATCAGCCGCATCTTTGCCAACGACGCCTTTGGCTACCACACCATCACCGTGGAGCGCCCCGAGCGCGATGCCCAAGGCCAGGTGGTACTGGGTGCCAAAGGCAAGGGCAAAGGCAAACCCGTGGCCGATGCCAGCCTGCGCGACACCGAAAACGTGCCACTCAGCGACGACATTGCTGCCTACTTCAAGCGCGAGGTGCTGCCCCACGCCCCCGATGCCTGGATCGACACCGACAAAACCAAGGTCGGCTACGAAATCCCGTTCAACCGCCACTTTTATGTCTTCAAGCCACCGCGCCCGCTGGCCGAGATTGATGCCGAGCTGAAGGGCGTGACCGACAACATCCTGCGCATGATTGGTGGGCTGACAGCATGAGTGGCATCGCGGAAAAGTCGAATTTGCAAAGTATTCGTTTATAGACGAAAATAAAACGTACGAAATTCGTCATTACTTGACACCAGATGCGCGAGATATCTACAGCGACTGGTTGAAACAGCAGCGAGACATACGCGCAAGAATGGCGATAGACCGACGTGTCATGCGGCTTGAGCAAGGCAATTTTGGAGACCATAAATTTTGCCGCGACGGAGTGTGGGAGCTACGTGTCGACGTGGGTGCAGGGTACCGGCTGTACTACGCCATAGCGGAGAGACAACTGGTATTGTTGTTGTGCGGCGGTGACAAGCGTACGCAGGGCACCGATATCAACCGTGCCTGCAGTTATTGGCAAGACTGGCAAAGGAGAAGCAGCGATGAGAGATAGATCACACGACGAAGCCATGGCAGAGATGTACCGGGCCGACCCCGAATATGCAGCCCAGTTGCTCAACAGCATTCTGGAAGATGGCGACCAGGGCGAGCTCCTTGTCATTCTGCGGCAGATGGCCGGCGCTTTTGGTGGGGTACCAGCCATTGCCGCGCAAGCGCACCTAAACCCGACGCAGTTGTACCGCACCCTCTCACCCGAGGGCAATCCTGCGCTGAGCAGCCTCTCCGCCATTTTGAAGGCCATGGGACTGCGGCTTGCCGTTTTGCCCATTAATGCGCCGTCTGCGCATGCGTGATTCATTGGTCATCGCATGAGTTTCTCGCGGTACCCGGCGTACAAGGACAGCGGTGTGGCGTGGCTGGGGGAGTTGCCGGCGCATTGGAATGTCATGGCCCTGAAGCGAATTGCTGATGTCCAGACCGGCGTTGCAAAAGGCAAAGATCATGGCTCTCGAAACACGGTAGCGGTTCCGTACCTGCGGGTTGCAAATGTTCAGGACGGATACCTTGACCTGGAGAACGTCGCGCACATGGAAATTCCTGCAGAGGATTTGCCACGGTACGCCCTCCGGCAAGGGGACGTATTGATGAATGAGGGTGGTGACTTCGATAAATTGGGACGCGGCCATGTGTGGGACGGACAAATCGATCCTTGCATCACGCAAAACCATGTGTTTGCAGTGCGCCCGCGCAATGTGTCATCGGCTTGGTTGAATGCAATTACTGGGTCGAACTTCGCGCAGTTTTACTTCATGACTCGGTCCAAACAGAGTACCAACCTGGCCTCAATCTCGTCGACAAACCTGATGGAATTGCCCGTGATCCTGCCTCCGGAATCTGAGCAGCAATTGATCCTGAACTACGTTGCCGATCAAACCGGGAAGATTGATGCGCTGGTGGCAGAGCAGCGGCGGCTGATGACCTTGCTGAAAGAAAAGCGCCAGGCCGTCATCACCCACGCCGTCACCCGGGGCTTGAACCCGGACGCCCCGATGAAACCGTCTGGCATCGAATGGCTGGGGGTGGTGCCGGCGCATTGGAATGTCATTGCCCTGAAGCGAATTGCTGATGTCCAGACCGGCGTTGCAAAAGGGAAAGATCATGGCTCTCGAACCACGGTTGCGGTTCCGTACCTGCGGGTTGCCAATGTTCAGGACGGATACCTTGACCTGGAGAATGTCGCGACCATGGAAATTCCCGCAGAGGATTTGTCAAGGTACGCCCTCCGCCGAGGGGACGTGTTGATGAATGAAGGTGGTGACTTCGATAAATTGGGACGCGGCCATGTGTGGGACAGACAAATCGATCCTTGCATCACGCAAAACCATGTTTTTGCAGTCCGCCCGCGCACTGTGTCATCGTCTTGGGTGAATGCAATTACCGGGTCGAACTTCGCGCAGTTTTACTTCATGACTAGGTCCAAACAGAGTACCAACCTGGCCTCAATCTCGTCGACGAATCTGATGGAATTGCCCGTGATCCTGCCACCCGAATCTGAGCAGCAATCGATTCTGACGTTCATTGCAGATCAAACTGCACGCTTCGACACGCTCACCACCGAAGCCCAACGCGCCATCGACCTGCTGCAAGAGCGCCGAACCGCCCTGATCTCCGCCGCCGTTACCGGGCAGATTGACGTGCGTGGGGCGGTGTAGATACTACGATTTTGATAGCTATAAACCTATACTGGATAAGGGCTAGAGGCCGATTTGGCATAAAAATTTAGGCTGTGCAGACATGACAGCCGCCGCAGTTCCCACTCAAAAAGACCTTTTCAGGTAACCCGCGACATCCCCACCAAGGCGCTGTGACATGACCAAGAAAACCGCTGTACGCACCATCGAGGGCATCGAGGGCATCGAGGTGGAGATGGGTTCGGGCAATGTGTTTGCTGACCTGGGCCTGCCGGATGCCGACAAGCTCAAGATCAAATCCGGCCTGGTCATCGAGATCACCAAGGCCATGCGCAAACTGGGCCTCACCCAAAAGGCCGCCGCCGAGCGCATGGGCATCCCCCAGCCCAAGGTGTCCGCCATGCTGCGCGGTGACTTCACCAACCTGTCCGAGCGCAAGCTGATGGACTGCCTGAATCGCCTGGGCTACGACATTGAAATCAAGGTGCGACCCGCCACGGAGCCGGTGGGGCATTTGATGCTGGCGGTTGCCTGAATGGATTCAATCGTGTGATTGATCGTATGATGCTAGGTACGTTTAACCACATGCCAGGAGTTTGCCATGTCCCACATCAGCGCCAATGACCTTAAAACCAAAGGCATCGCTGCCATTGAATTGGCCCTGAGCACCGCGCCTGAGGCGGTTGTGTCGGTGCGCGGCAAAGACAGGTTTGTGGTGATGGACATGGCCCAGTACCACTACCTGCGTGAATGCGAGCTGGACGCCGCGCTGGCCCAGACGCGTGCCGATATGGCCGCTGGCCGCAGGGTGCAAGAGTCGCCAGAGGCCCACCTGGCGCGGCTGGACGCGATGTAAGTCGCCCAACTGCCATGTTTGCGCTGGTTTTCACCGAACAATACAACCGCCGGGCGGCCCGTTTTCTGAAACGCCACCCGGATCTGCGCCAGCAATACCTCAAAACCTTGCAAGTGCTTGAAGCCAACCCGGACCACCCGTCGCTGCGCCTGCACCCCTTGCGCGGCAAGTTGGACGGTCTGTATTCGGTGTCCATCAACCTGTCGTACCGCATCACGCTGGAGCTGTTGATTCAGGATGAGCAAATCATCCCGGTGAATGTTGGCGATCATGACGCGGTGTATAGATGAGCCTTAAACCCATGCTGCGATTCCATCAGCTGGAGTCTGGGTACAAAAGTGCTGTAAGTTAATTGGCTATCAAAACACTCTGGAGACCGCCGTGCAAGACACCGCCACCCAAGCCAATAACCCTTTTGGCGCCATGTGCACCTTGGCCAAAACCAAGCCCGTAGTTGTTGAAAAAGAAGGCCGGATTGACTCCGTCGTCGTGTCGGCCAAGCAGTTTGCCGAGCTGCAGGCCGCCAGCCGAACCGAAACGCTGGCAAAGCGTAAAGTCCAGTGTGAGCTGTCGCACAGCGCCTGGATCGCCGAGCAGAACCAGCGTTTTGAGACGCATGGTCTATGGTGCGACGACATGCGGGTCTGGTAACGCGCCCTTGCAGTTCGATGTTTTTGAGAACCCCAGCCCACACATGTCTGGTGCGCACCATGAACGACATGCCATGGATACTGTGCTCGGCGGCATCTGACGACGATAGGGAGCGGCCATGAGCCTGCATAAAGAAATCAGCTTCGAGCTGGAAATTTGCCAACACCTGGCAGCTAATGGCTGGCTGTACGCCGAGGGCGACAGATCGGAAGAGCGTCGTGTAGGGAAAGAGTGTGTCAGTACGTGTAGATCTCGGTGGTCGCCGTATCATTAAAAAAA
>CAJAXU010000233.1 GCA_903948045.1 uncultured beta proteobacterium
ATCGTTTGGCGCAGCGGGGCCGATCAGATCCCAGAGATTCCCATACAGATCACTGAAGACCGCCACGGTGCCGTAAGGCTCCACCACGGGCCCGCGGACAAAGCCCACGCCCGCTGACTTGTACTGCTGGTAGTCACGTTCGCAGTCATCTGTTTGCAAGAACAGGAACACCCTGCCGCCGGTTTGGTTGCCGACCCGGGCTAATTGATCAGGGCCATCGGCGCGCGCCAGCACCAGCTTGGCCTGCCCAGTGCCATCGGGCGCCACAACGACCCAGCGCTTGTCGTGATCGGGCAGCGGCGAGTCTTCGACCAAGCGGAAACCGAGTTGGTTGACGTAGAAATCGATGGCTTCATCGTAGTCACGTACGACGATTGAAACGAGTCCAAGGTGCTGAGTCATGGGCGGTACTGTACGCTGGCTATCATCGACGGAGTTGTCATCATGGCGGCTATGAGCCGCCACGTGATGCCCTTGTCACCCCGGCATTGGCAATGACCGGAATGCCGCGAGCGGAAGTTCAAGTAGTAGGCGAAGGCGTGTTCGAGATGCGCGAACATTTCGGGCCAGGCTGGCGCATGTACTACGTCCAGCACGGCGAGTTGGTGATTGTGATGCTGGGCGGCGGTGACAAGTCCAACCAGCAGGCCGACATTCGGCGAGCGATTGCGCTAGCAAAGTCTTTGGAGGATTGACCATGTCTAAGAGAGTTAAAGTTTCCGAACTCCCTGATTTCGATGCGGCCGAATATCTGAACAGCGAAGCGGATGTGGCAGCGTGCCTGACAACCGTTCTTGAAGAGAACGACCCGGCGCTGCTAGCCGCTGCCATCGGAGACATTGCCCGTGCGCGAGGAATGTCGCAGGTTGCGAAGGATTCCGGCATCGCTCGCGAAGCCCTGTACGAAGCGCTTCGACCCGGCAGCGAACCGCGCTTCGAGACGATCAGTCGCGTTTGCGCTGCCTTGGGCGTGCGCCTGGTGGCGCAGCCGATGCATACAGCGCCCTGACGGAATTTTCGGCGATTCCGGAGTGGATCTGAGCTGGTCAAAAGCGGTCTTCTCCCAGTCAGGCCATCTGCGTGTGTCCCTTGATGACGACTGATTGTCGAACGCGCAATCAATCCGTCGCTGCGCCGGCCACGGTAGTCCCGCTTGGAAATACCCTAGCCTGGCATCCTACATGGTGCTTGTCACACTTCGCGATGAAGTTATGCCCAGCGCTCGCGGTGCGAGCTAGAGGCCTACATTGGACCGCAGGCGGGATAAGGAATTGCTGGTCAGCGAAGGTTTACAGCCGCACAACGACAGCTTTGCTACTCATGTAGGCCTCCATCCCTTCCTGCCCACGTTCCCGCCCGTAACCCGAACGCCCATTGCCACCAAAGGGGACCGACACGCCACCCGCCCAGTAGTCGTTGATGGTGACCTGACCAGCTCGGATACCCTGTGCCATCCGCAGCGCTCGCGAAATATCGCGGCTGTAGATTCCGGCATATAGACCGAACTCCGTGCAATTGGCCGCTGCAAGCGCTTCCTCATCGTTGTCAACCACCTGCACCGAAAGTACGGGGCCGAAAATCTCCTGCTGGATGCATGCGTCATCCACGGGAAGGTTGTCAATGATGGTCGGGGGGTAGAACCAGCCGGGCCCTTCGAGAGCCTCTCCACCGCAGAGAATCTGCCGGCCCCGCTCTCGTGCGCCAGCCACATGGTGATCTATGCGCGAGAGCTGCAATTCGGAGTTCACCGCGCCGAGGTCTGCGCCACCCAGTCCGTGGCCGATCCGGAGGGAATGCACCTTTGTGAGCAGTCTTTCGAGGACCGGCTGATACACGCTGCGTTGGACTACCAGACGCGAACCGGCAGAGCAAATCTGGCCCGCGTTGGCGAAGATGGCCCACCGTGCGCCTTCGGCAGTGGCCTCGATGTCGCAGTCCGACAGTGCCACTAGCGGAGACTTGCCCCCCAGTTCCAGCGTCAGACTGGCGATGTTCGGTGCAGCGGCGCTGGCCACTTTCACGCCGGTGGGTACGGACCCCGTGAAGGTGATGTGCCGGACCAAGCGGTGGGAAGACAACGCTGCGCCAGCCTCTATGCCGAGTCCTGTCACGACGTTCACCACCCCGGGCGGGACGCCGCAGTCGAAGATGATCTGGGCCAGAAGCAGTGCCGTGAATGGGGTGGTCTCCGCGGGTTTGGCGACCACTGTGCAACCGGCGGCCAAGGCCGGCGCCACACTGCGCGCGAACGTGGAGGTCGGGAAATTCCAGGGGATGATGTGTGCGGTGACGCCAGCCGGTTCACGCACCGTCCAGCCGATGTGGTTTTCACCGAGCGGGAGTGAACGTCCCTCCAGCGTGCGGGCCATTGCCGCGTAGTAATTGAAGTAGCGGGCTGCGCTTTGCACATCACCACGCGCCTCCGCCAGCGACTTGCCGGAATCCAGCGCCTCGACAAAGCACAGGTACTCCTGTTGCTCCAGGATGCGGGCGGCGACCCGCTGCAGGATGTCCGCGCGCGCGGACGGCGCCATCGACCCCCAGCGGCATTGCGCATTGCTGGCGGCCAGTACAGCGCGGTCGATGTCGTCCGCGTCGCCCGAACCGAAGTCTGCAAATGCACGCCCAAGTCCGGCATCCCAACTCGGCATGTAGCTGCCAGATTGCGGAGCGCGTATTTGGCCATCGATGAAATGGCCGGATGGAAGGTCGGGCAATTGCGCCTGCTGGAGGTAGGCATCGGCGAGTTCTCTGGCCGTGCCGGCGGATGTACTGCTCATCAGGTACTCCTTGGGTGGTGCGCAGGTTCAGGCGCGCAGCGCCAACCCGGTTGCCGAATCGAACAGATGCGAACGAGCGATGTCGGGACGCAAGTGGATCGTGCTGCCAGGCTTGAAGTCATGCCGCTCGCGAAACACTGCAGCAACGTCGACGCCCCGGTGCCGGCAGGCCACGAAGGTATCTGCCCCGGTAGGCTCTACCGCGATCACCAGGACCGGAATGCCGCCTTCGTCAACAAGGCCGAGATGTTCCGGACGGGTACCGAAAGTGACGTTCTGGCCGTGGCGGGCTGGTGAATCTGCCGGCAGTTCAATGTGTGTCCGGTCAGCCAGTTCGACATGAGCACCATTGCCGGAACGCACCACCACGCCAGGCAGGAAGTTCATCGCTGGAGACCCGATGAACCCTGCCACAAAGGCGTTTGCCGGATAGTCATACAGATCCAGGGGTCGCCCGGTCTGTTCCACACGCCCATCCTTCATTACGACGATCTGGTCGCCCATGGTCATGGCCTCCACTTGGTCATGCGTCACATAGACCGACGTGGTCTTGAGGCGTTGATGGAGTTCCTTCAGTTCAGTGCGCATCGCCACCCGGAGCTTTGCGTCCAGGTTGGAAAGGGGCTCGTCATACAGAAAGACCTGCGGGTCACGCACGATCGCCCGGCCCATGGCCACGCGTTGCCGCTGACCTCCGGACAACTGCCTGGGGTAGCGGTCCAGCAGCTGGGACAAGCCCAGAATCTCTGCCGCGCTCTTGACCTTGTTCTCGATGGCTGCACTGTCGACCTTGGCCAACTTCAGGGCGAACGACATGTACTTGCCAACCGTCATGTGCGGGTAAAGCGCATAGTTCTGAAACACCATCGCTATGTCCCGCTCTTTTGGCAGCACCTCGTTCATCCGTTTGCCGCCGATCTGGATCTCGCCATCGCTGACGTGCTCCAGGCCAGCGATCATTCGCAGCAGCGTGGATTTACCGCAGCCTGAGGGTCCGACCAATACCGTGAATGATCCATCGGCAATGTCGATGTCGACGCCGTGCATCACCTCGATATCGCCGTAGCGCTTCTTCACCGACCGGATCGTGACATGGGCCATAACTTTAAAGTCTCCTCGTATCGTTGGTTCAAGTGCCTTGCGATGCGTGACGCCAGAAGGATGGGCGTGCCTTTACCGGATCGAGCAGAGACCAATCGCCCTGTTCCAGAGGGAAGCCCCCGGGAAAGGGTGGACGGGGCTCGATGCCCAAGGACCGCATCACCCGGTCGTCACGGTAGTAACAAAGCAGAATGTGGCGGGTCAAGGTATCGACCGCCCGGCCACCCATGGCGCGCAGCTCTGCAGCGACCCTCATCTGCTCTGCCAATTCGAGTGAAGCCAGCGGTTCGCCACAACGGCTGTTCACGAACTGCAGTGCGGCCCTGATGTCATTGAGTTCATGTCGCATGCTCGCAACGATGTCAGCAAAGACGATCGGATCGTCAGCCCCGGGTACTGAAAACCGCTTGCTTGCAGGGACTATCAGCCCTGCAAGCGTGCACAGGTCCTCGTGTTCTCTGGGAGTCAGGGCTGCATCTGTCATCGTTTCTGTCAATCGAAGAGTGTGGCCAGGCGTTGCTTCATCTGGTCCGCGATGTAAAGTGCGAGCGCTTGTATGGTGCTGGTCGGATTGACGCCGCCCGACGTCACAAAGATAGAACCATCCACGATGAACAGGTTTCTGACGTCGTGGCTTCGGCCCCACTCGTTGACCACTGATCTTGAAGGGTCCGTGCCCATGCGTGCCGTCCCGAGAAGGTGCCAGCCCCCATTTGTAACAGTCCGTATCTCGGTGAGGTGATGCGCCCCTGCGGCGGCGAGTATTTCCCTGCCGCGGGCGATCGCGAAATCCAGCATGCGGTTGGTGTTATCGCCAATCCGGTAGTCGATGCGTGGAGCAGGTATTCCGTGGTCGTCCTTCAATACCGGATCGAGCGTGACACGGTTGTGTTCTTCAGGTAGATCTTCGGCGCAAATGGCGATCCTGAAAGAGCGACCGACCAGGCTTCTGAATGCGTCATGGTGCCCGTCACCCCATGGAACAAAACTGTGTGCAACGGTTTCAACGGCCTCCGTACCTACTCCGAGGCCACGATTGAACTGAAAATTGAAGCCTCTGACAAAGCCTCGGCGATGGTCGGTTTCATAAAACTCCTGACTCCACAGGCACATGGTGGGTCCGGTATGCCCGTCCATGGGTTCATTGACGTACCCCGTGACGGCCGCAAACGGATGGAGCATCAGGTTCTTTCCAACGAGCCCGCTTGAGTTTGCAAGCCCGTCGGGAAACCGCGTGGATCTCGAGTTGAGCAGCAGCCGGGCGGTCCCCACGCCATTGCAGGCCAATATGACCACCTCTGCCGGCTGGAATTGCTCCTTGCCCTGTGCGTCGTAGTAGATCGCCCCGGTGGCCATGCCGTCGGGTCCAACAGTTATCTCCCGGACACGGCAATGGGTCCGCAACTCGACACCGGCCCGAATGGCCTGCGGCCAGTAAGTGATATCGGTGCTGGCCTTTGCACCCTGCGCGCAACCTGGCGTGCACTGTCCGAGGTTGATGCAGGGTGCTCGCCCCTCGTAGGGTGCGGTGGCGATCGTCGTTTCGGATGGCCACCAGTGCCAACCCAGTTTGTTTATCGCCTTTGCGATCTGTTGTCCGGAGCGGCCAAGCGGTAATGGCGGCATGGGCGGCTGGTGGGCGGGATAGGCGGGGTCGCCGGCCAGACCTGACACGCCCATCATGCGGTCGTTCAAAGCGTAATAGGGCTCCAGGGTCTGATAGTCGATCGGCCAGTCTTCCCCCACGCCATCCAGCGATCTGGTCCTGAAATCCGAAGGGTGCAGCCTTGGGAAATGGGCGGTGTACATTACTGTCGCGCCGCCGACCCCGTTGAAGTTCACGATCTTGATCGGCGAATTCTCGTCATTGATGGGGTAGTCGGCCGGACTCTTTCGCACATTGGGGCTGGTCGAGTAATCGGTGAACTTGCGCTGCTCGAAGTCCCTACCGGTGGTGGGAAACTCGCTGCTCTTGACCCACCCACCCTGTTCCAAGCAGACAATGCGCATCCTCGTCTCCGCGAGGCTCCATGCCGCGGCGGCGCCTGACGCGCCGGACCCGATTATCAATACATCCACCCTGTCAAGCACGTTCAGTTCCTGGGCTTGTTCCCGGCCCGGCTGGAACGAGCGGAAGTGGTCGCCAGCGGACGTTGCGCCGTGATCACGGGGGCATCCTGGCTATCTGGCCCGCCCTGCGAAAGGGCGCCGATCAGTGCCTTCGACGCGTCATGTTCGTGCTGGACCAGCAAGTCACCGGCCAGGTCGATATCACCGGCCCGGATGGCCGTAACAATTGCCCGATGGTCGTCCAGCGAAGCCTTCATCCGCGTGGGAACGGCGGCAAACCCCTTTCGCAGCACAGATGTCTGCGAAGAAAGGCTCGACAGCAGATGGTGAGTCCATTGTGTATGGGGCGTGTCGCAGATCAGCAAGTGGAACTGGCGGTTGATCTCCGCGTAGCGCTGTGGATCTTCGTCGGCAACAGCCTCTGCGGCATCTGCGATATTGCTCTCCAGTGCAGCAATCACCTGTTCGGAGTAGGCATGGCCACCGCGCTTGACTGCCAGAAAACTCAGTACACCGCGCAGTTCATTGATTTCGTCGATCTGATCGACGCTGATCGACGCCACGACGACGCTGTGGTGCGCGTTGAACTTGAGCCAGCCCTCTGCGACCAGTCCACTGATCGCCTCTCGCACAGGCGTCTCGCTCACTGCGAGCGCCTCTGAAACCTCCCGGGCCGTGAACTGCTGGCCCTCCCGGACCTGGCCCGACAGGATCATTTCCTGAATGTGCGCGCGCGCGAGTCCCGCCTTCGTCACGAAAACCGGCGACTTTCCCACCTTAACCCTTTGTTGCACCATCTGCCAAACCCTTTATAAGCCATTTCTGCATCAGCAAAGCGAAGACGACAACCGGCAACATCGTGATGGAACTGACTGCGCACAATGCAGCCCAATTGGGTCCATTTAGTGAATCACCGGCCATCCCGGAGACTACTACGGGAACGGTGGATGCAGCACGATTGGTCAGGACAAGCGCGAATAACAGTTCTTCCCAGGCCAGGATAATGCTGAAGATCAATGCAGACAAGAGACCTGGCAATGACAGCGGCAAGATGATTCGAACGAACGCACCGAACCTGGAGCAGCCATCGATGAACGCCGACTCTTCCAGCTCTTTGGGCAGGGACATGAAGAAGCCCCGCATCAGCCACATCACGTACGGAATGAGGAACGTGCAGTAGGCAAGAATCAGCACGATGTGCTTGTCCATCAGCCCGAGAGTCCGTGCCACAAGGTACATCGGTACCGCGATGGCGATTGGCGGAACGCCTCTGGACAAAAGTATGAGCAGCCCAATGGTTTTTGCGCCGCGAAGTTCGATGCGCGCCAGAGCATATCCCGCCATGGATCCGGCAACGATCGACAGGAGGCCCGAGCCCAGTGCGATGATGAGCGTGTTCAGCATGCGCAGCGGTAGGTCGGTCGTCGTGAGCACATGCGTGTAGGCGCTCAGCGTTGGCGTGAAGAAGATGGTCGGCGGCGTGGTGAAGATGTCTCTTTGGTGCTTGAACGAGGTCATGACCATCCACAGCAGCGGGAACTGGAATGCGAGGCACACCAGGACCCCGGCCCAGATCCGCAAGCGGCGCATCCACATGGAGTGGCCCACTTGCGGGATCATTCCTGCGGTGGGGCGCGAGAGGCTTGTGCCCATCAGTGCCTCTCTTCAAAGTAGCGGGCGGAACGCAGGAAGACCGCCGTCAGTAGCATCGTCAAAATGAGGATGAGCATGGAGGCGGCCGAGGATTCGGCAAATCGCAACCCCCGAAACGCCTCCTCATAGATGTACATGTTGATGACGCTTGTTGCGCGGCCCGGCCCGCCATTGGTCGCAGCCATTGCAATATCGAACATCTTTACCGCACCAAGCCATCGCACGACAAAGGTGGCCGCGATGACCGGGATGAGCAATGGCAGTGTGATGTGCCAGAGCATGGCCCAGCGGCTGGCGCCGTCGATTTCCGCGGCCTCGTAGAGTTCCCGCGGCAGCGAAAGCAATGCAGCCGATGCGATCAAGACCACAAAGGGCGTCCACCGCCAGGTATCGATGAAGATGATGGTGACCATGGCCCAGAACGGGTCGCCCAGCCAGTCGATGGCGCCAATGCCAACCATTCCGATGGTGTAGTTCACGATACCCCAAAGAGGGTCCAGCAGCATGCGCCAGACTCCGCCCGCGATCACGGGAGCGATGGCCAGCGGGATCAGGAACGCCGCCCTGACAATCCCTCGCCCCGCCCATTCGACGTTGATCAGGATGGCGATGGCGAAACCGAGAACTAGTTGCAAGGGCAATGCAAACACGAGGTACTTACCAGTGATTGCGATTGCTGACCAGAAGCGGTCATCCTCGAGGACATTGAGGTAGTTGTTCCATCCGACCCAGCCTTGAGGACGAAAGGTGCCAAGATTGATCTCCGCAAAGCTGATGTAGACGGTATAGGCAATCGGATAGGCAAGGGTGGCCAGCAGCAGCAACGCTGCCGGCGTCATGAACCACCAACGGGCCGACAAGTCCCGCAGGTTGCCCCAATGGGCACCCTTTGCATGGCTACCGGTTGATGAAATCATGGCTCCCACCCATTTTGACAGCGTGTCTGCTGGAGAAGGCGGAATCGGCTGGTGTGGAGGTCAGTCAGCAAGAACGGCTACAGCCCCAAGCGGTCGATCTTGCGCGCCGCGTTTTCCAGCGCTTCGGCCACACTGACTTCGCCATTGATTGCGCGCGCGGTCTCGTCGGCCAGTATGGTTTGGGCCTGATCGGACTTCGGTGAGCGAATGCGCCACATCTTGCCGGCCTCGGCCACATCATAGCCTTGCTGCAATGCCTTGAGGACTGGGCCCTGCCAAGGCTCGTACGGTCCGTTGAGGATGGTGGATTTGCGCGAAGGGAATGCTCCCATGGTCGCCAGGTGCAGTTTTTCGCCTTCAGGAGAAGAAAGCCACTGCCAGAATGTCCATGCAGCTTGGGCATTCTTGGATTTGCGTGAGATGGAGCCGCTCCATACGCCTCGGTGCGTTCCGGGTCGGATACTACCTACGGGCATGGTGATGACCCCGACTTCCTCCGCTTTCAATGTCGAAGACGACGGATCGATGGAGCCCTTGTAACCGCTTCCCCATTGGATCATGTTGGCTACCTGTCCTTGACGAAACGCCTGGAGCGACTCGAGGAAACCGTGAGACTTCGCGCCTGGTGGCGCCCATTTGAGCAAGTCGATGTGCGTCTGCAACGCCTTGATGCCGTTGGCATTGTTGAAGCTCGACTTGTTCTGTGTATCAACCAGGTCTGCCCCATAGCTGCCCAATATTGCTTGCCAGATCGTCGGCGTCAACGGTGCGCGGCCAAAGTAAGTGGAAACGGCCCAGGCATTGACACTACCCGTTCCTTTGACATCCTGGACGAGCTTCGGCGCCTGCGTCATGAAGTCTGCCCAGGTCTGGGAAGCCGTTGGCTCAGGCAGCCGCGCCTTTGCGTAATGTGTTCTGTTGTAGAAGCGAAGCAGCAGGTTCGCGATCAGCGGGACCCCGTATTGGCCACCCTTCCAATGGCCAGCTGCAAGTGGAGCGGCGTTGAAGTCGCCCCAGTTGTGATTGGGGTCTGTCCATGGTGCCGCGTCTTTGCGCACATCGAGTAGCTGACCAGTTTCCGCGACCTGCGGCATCCATGGTTCGTCGATGGCGTACGCATCGTAGGTGGGCGTGGCACCCGTCAGGTCAAGCATGATCTTGGCGGTCATTTCCGCGTAAGGCACGCCGTCGACCTGAACCTTGATGTTGCGGAACTTCTTGTTGAACTCCGGGACGATCAGGCTTTGCCACTGTGCCGAGAAAGAAGATGCGGCAAGGATGCGAAGTTCGACCGGCTTGTCCGACGAACCGGCTGGATTGGGTGACTGAGCGTGCACGAGCCCCATTCCGAGGGCCGGAGCGACTGCCAGTCTGGCAAGCGCGGCTCGACGGTTCAGCGATACCTCTTCATGTCTCGATTTCATGTCGTTCTCCTTCGTAGTGTTTCTTGATCTCGATACGCATCAGGATGGCCCTGTGCTTGGACTTGCCTTAAACGGCATCGTACGATACCATATTCTATAGAAAATATGAATTTCGAAATAAAGCTTTTTCCGGATACGAGCGTAAGTCGTCGCTGCATAAGCGCTGCTCCCGGTACATCATTGCAACCTGGCAGGTTCAACTACGGGGCGATGGCGTCGCGCCTTACTCTCATCCGTAATCGATGCCATCCACACAGGTTTGAACACATCCACAACAGCAAGAAGGACCCAGCCCATGCCAAAAATCACCAATGTCAGACCATTCGTCGTTGAAACGCCACCCCCGTACAAAGGTGGCCGCTACTGGTATTTCGTCAAGCTCGAGACTGACTCAGGCCTTGAAGGCTGGGGAGAAACGGCGATCCTCAGCACACTCAACGGCTTGTCCGGGGCATACCTCGAACTCGTCAGGAATATCTTCGCGACCTACCTCAAGGGCGAAGATGCACTGGACCGTGAATACCTCTACAGCAGGATGTATTCCGGCCTGACCTATCAGCACCCGGACTACGTGATGCTGGGTGTCATCAGCGCTTTTGATACTGCACTCTGGGACATCGCCGGGAAGCACTTTCGGACGCCCGTATACAACCTCCTGGGAGGAAAAATGCGGGACCGGATCCGAAGCTACACCTACATCTATGACCCGGCGAGCAAGCAGAGCGCCCAGGAAACGGTCAAGATGTGGACACAGGAGCCCGAACGTTTGGCGGAGGTCGCGCTCAAGCTTGTCGAGCAGGGATTCACCGGGCTGAAGTTCGACCCACTCATCCAGGACAAGAGTGCGCAACGAACCTTCAGGCCCTGGGATCTGTCGCCTGCAGAGTTGGGACATGCCGAGCGCGCGGTAGGCGCTATCCGTGCGGCCATCGGGGAACGGGCCGACATTCTCATTGGCACCCATGGGCAGACAACGCCGGCTGCAGCTATTCGCCTGGCCGCGCGTCTGGAACAGTTTGGCCCGCTGTGGCTCGAAGAGCCATGCCCGCCGGAGAATTACAGCGAGATGGGAATGGTCGCCCGATCGACGCGCATCCCCATAGCCTCTGGCGAGCGCCTCGTTACGGTGCACGAGTTCCAGCAGCTCTTCGCGGAGAAGGCGTGCGCCGTCGCGCAACCTGACCTCGGCAGCGCTGGCGGAATCACCGCAACCAAGAAGATCGCGACCCTGGCCGAGGCCAACTACGTGCTCATGGCCCCGCATGTGTGGGGCGGCCCGATCATCACGGCAGCGGCTCTCCAGATCGACGCCAACGTTCCTAACTTTCTCATACAGGAGAGCATCGGCACATCGGGCGAGTTCTTCGACGAAATCATCAAGCAGCCCTTCATCTGGGACAACGGGGATTTCGTCGTATCTGATCGGCCGGGAATCGGCATCGAACTGGACGAGAAAAGCCTGGAGAAGCATCTTGGTGCGGCAGCGCGTTCGAAATGATGATGTCTACCTGATCACTCACCCCCAGCAGGGAAAGCTAAGCCATGGATTTCGACTATTCACCCAAGGTCCGGGAACTGCAAAGCCGCGTCACCCGGTTCATGGAGGAGCTGAAGACCGCGGCAAAAGAACACGGTCTATGGTCACCGACAGAATCGTGAACGGAATCGGGTAAGGTTGGCATCTGTCCTTGGAAGTAGCACATGCCCACAGAAATATTCACCAGCGGCCGTATCAGGAAGGCCGAGAACGACGCAAGCTCTGGTCTGTTGGGCCTGCACTGGGACAACGGAACGGTCACCGCCTACAAACAGGTGCCCCAAGAGGTCTATCGGCGCCTGTGTAGCGCGCCGAATCCGGCAAGCTACTGGGAGGACAGAATCGCCGAGGAGTACCCCAAGGCGACACCCAAAAAGCAGGCTGGCGACTCGGATGCAGCCAAAGGCTTTGGTAGCCTTTTCGACGGTGGGTAAACCGAGACCAAACAGTCAAGTTGAGATGGGTCCGAAAAAACCGTCAGGTCATGAGGCGGCAGGCGGTTCAAATGTGTCGTAACTTCCAAAAAAGGCGACACATTCAAAGCGGCTGGTCCTATCGTCTCAATAAAGCGGATGGTCAGAGTCCTAGCGGACAGTTTTGTCAATCGCGTCCCTATGCCAACCCTGACGGGACGGCCTTTGTTCTAGGCTTCATCGGTTGAGCACTGCCCCGAAGCTCGGTACGCCAAAGCTGGACGACAGTGACACATTTACCTACCTCCATGAGAGCTCCCAATTCTTTGTTCACGCAGGGTCCGTTTTGTGTGACTTCTGGGTACGGATTTGTGTGAATGGACGTGTGTCACTGAAGACCGCCACGGTGCCGTAAGGCTCCACCACGGGTTCGCGAACGAAGACCACACCCGCTGCCATCGGGCGCCACAACGACCCAGCGCTTGCCAGTCTCGGGCAGCGGCGAGTCTTCGACCAAGCGAAAACCGAGGTGCTGAGTCATGGGCTGTACTGTACGCTGGCTATCATCGACGGCGTTGTAATCGTGGCGGCTATGAACCGCCACGCGATGCCCTTGTTCGTCCCGAGACCCCCAATGCCACTGAACCTTGACCTCTCTGTCCTGGCCTCCTTCACGTTGTTGTGGCTGGCGGTCGTGCCGTCGCCGGGCCCGAACGTGCTGATGGTGACGCACGTGGCGCTAACCCGGCGGCCTGCGCACGTCGTCTTTGCCATTTTGGGTAATTTGGCCGGTATTGCGCTGCTGGCCAGCTTGGCGCTGGTGGGGTGGGCGGCGGTTCTGGCGGCGTTTCCATGGTTGCGCGTGGGCGTCAATATCTTTGGCGGGCTGTACCTGATGTGGGTTGGCTCAAAGCTGATCCGCCGGGCCCGCACGAGTGGCCCCCTGTCAGCCCCCACACCCGGCGAGGCGGGCGACACGCCGGCTGATTACCGGCGCACCGCGGTCCTGGGGTTGGTCACGGCCCTCTCCAACGCGCAGGCGATTTTGTTCATTACCTCGATCTTTGCGGCCACAGGGGTGCTGACTGCCAATGTGGCCACCGGCTTTGCCAGCATCGCCATCATGCTGAGCTGCAACGCCACTTACCTGGCCTTACTGGGCTGGCTGTTTCAGCGCGAGAAAATTCGCGTCGGCTACGCACGGTTTCGCGGTGTGCTGGACGGGGCGATTGGCACGCTGTTTGTGTTGTTTGGCGGCCGGCTGCTATGGCGGGCGCTGGCGATGCTGTCACAAGCTTGAAGCCTAGGCAAGCCACTGACCGGAATCGGGACACACCTGTACCCGTGCACCCCTGATCCACACCTGCTCCTCCTGCAACTGCGACGCGGTCAGCGGATCGGTGTCCAGCTCGATCTGCAGGGCCTGCGCCACCTGGGCGTGCGCCATCGGCAGCTCCCAGGTTAAAAAGAGCTGGGTCGCCTCCGGCCCGGTCACGGCGTGGCACTGAGCGGTGTCAAACAGCACCACGGTGCCTCGGGACAGAGGGATGCGATGCCCGGTGGCGGGAAAGTGCAGGGCCGCGCCGCTGTCTTCGCTTAAAAACAGGTTGCAGAAGGCCTTGCCGCCGTACTGGTCGCCATCGTGGTGGTATCGGGTGCCGCAGCAGGCCATCAGCGCGACCTCACTGCTGGCCAACAGCGGCGGCAGGCCCAGTGCGCCCAGCCAGTCGGCTGCGGCCTGCACGCACTGCCGGTATTGCGGCCAACGCGAGCGCGCCCGTGGCAGCGACAAGGCCTCCACGTCGCCGGACGCCAGCGCCAGGTTCAAGGCCAGCTCCCGCTCGCAATCGGCCAGCAGCCGTGGCGGCAGCGCTGGCAGGGTCAGTTGGCCCCAGTGCACCCGCGTGCTCACGCTGCGGCTGCGCAGGGCGTCACCGTGCCAGAAATAGGCGGTATGTTGCTCGTCAATCGTCATGCCTGGCTCATCAATGTCGCGTTTCTTCTGAAGCGCAAGCATTCAGTATTTGGAGCTGACGCACTCGGTCAGCTGTTCTTCCAGCAGCTTGACGGCCCGGGGCAGCGTACCCGCTGCGCGGTGCAGGGCAATCTCGAACTCGGGCAGGGCGGGTAAGTTCTCCTCCTTGCCGAAGGTGCGCCATTCCGATGGCACCATGCTTTGCGCCATGACGGTCAGGGCCAGGCCATTGGACACTGCCAATTTGCCACCGGCAAAACTCTGGCTGGTGTAGGCAATGCGCCAGGGGATGGCTTGTGCGTCCAGTGCTGCCAGCGCATGGGCCCTGAAGACGCAGCCTTCCGGAAAGAGTGCCAGGGGCAGCGGCGCCTCCTGGTGAACCTGCCGCTGCCGCGACCCCGCCCACACCAACCGCTCGCGCCGCAGCACCTTGCCAGTGGGCCGATTGGGTTGGCGGGTGATCAGGGCCACGTCCAGCGTGCCGGCCTCCACCCGGTCCAGCAAGTCCCCGCTGAGGGCGCCAATCACTTCCAGCTGCACCCTGGGGTAGGCATGGGCGAAGCGCACCAGCACATCGGGCAGGAAAAACTCGGCGTAATCGTCGGGCAGACCCAGGCGCACATGCCCTTCCGCAAAGGGCTGGTCCATGGCGACCAGCGCATCTTCATTGAGGCGGATCATCCGGCGCGCATACCCCAACAGCACTTCCCCTTCTTCGGTGAGTTGAATCTTCCGGTTGTCGCGCCTGAGCAGCGGTCTGCCCGTGAGCTCTTCCAGCTTGGCCAGTTGCATGCTGACGGCCGACTGCGTGCGACACAGGTAGCGCGCCGCCAGAGTAAAGCTGCCGCTGTCCACGATGGCCGTGAACGCCTGCAACAGGGTGAGATCCAGGTATTTCATGTTGGCTTAGTGAATCACGGTTTGTGATGGAAAGCATAACAATTATTCGTTTGCGAGAAAAGTCCCCCGCTCCTACAGTTGTCAACAGACTTGGCCGAGGCGCCACGTCATTCGTCCCACGCAACACGCCACTATGAAGGAGACACATCACATGAATCAGTCAAATGACGAGAGCCGGATCGTTCTGGACCGGCGCCAGCTCATCACCGGCGCGGGTGCCGCCGCTCTGGGCTTGTCCACCACCTTTGGCGCGCTGCCGGCCATGGCACAGGGGGCTGTCAAAAAGGGGGGTACCCTGCGCGTTGGCATGGAAGGCGGTTCGCCCTCTGACAGCCTGGACCCGCGCACCTACGCTGATTCCATCCCGATTTTTTACAGCCTGATGTTTTGGAACCAGTTGGTTGAAATTGATGCCAAGGGGAATGCCGTGCCAGAGTTGGCCGAGAGCTGGGAATCCAAGCCGGGCGCTGCGGAGTGGATCTTCAATA
Source organism: uncultured beta proteobacterium (assembly GCA_903948045.1). GTDB lineage: Bacteria > Pseudomonadota > Gammaproteobacteria > Burkholderiales > Burkholderiaceae_C > Rhodoferax. Next base: position 15,259 of record CAJAXU010000233.1, read on the forward strand.
TCCGCAAGGGCATCACGTTTGGCTCGGGCAAGGTTCTGGATGCCGATGATGTGATCTATTCCATCAACATGCACCGGGGTGACACCAAGTCGCCGGCCAAAGGCATCCTGGAGCCCATCACCGAGATCAAGAAGTTGTCGGCAAACCAGGTGCAGATCAGCATGAAAAGCGGCAATGCCGACCTGCCCTTTGTGCTGTCGGATTACCACCTGGTGATCGTGCCAGCAGGAACCACGGATTTTTCTAAACCCGATGGCACCGGCGCTTACACCCTGGTGGATTGGCAACCCGGCGTGCGAGTGACCGCCAAGCGCAAAGCTGGCAACTACTGGAAGGCCAACCGCGGCAATTTTGATTCGGTAGAAATTCGTTACATCGGTGACTCGTCCGCCCGAACGCAGGCTCTGGTCTCGGGCCAGGTGGATGCGGTCAACCGGCTCAACCCCAAGACAGTGGCGCTGCTGGCCAAAAACAAGGCTATTCGTGTCTCGCGCACCAAGGGGACTGGTAATCGCTACGGCTTTGTGGCGCTGCTGGATGCGGACCCGTTCAAAAACCGTGACGTGATGCTGGGCCTGAAGTACGGCATCGATCGTCAGAAGGTGATCGACAACGTGTTTTCAGGTTATGCCTCGCTGGGCAATGACCAGACGGTTGGCCCGGCCGACCAGTTCTACAACGCCAACCTCAAGCCCAAGGCCTTCGACCCGGACAAGGCCCGGTTTCACTTCAAGAAAGCTGGCTTTAGCGGGCCGGTTGAGGTGCAGGTGTCTGACGGTTGCTACACCGGCGCCATTGATTCCGGCGTGATGTTCAAAGAATCACTGGCGAAGGTGGGCATGACGCTCGAGGTGAAGCGGGTGTCGGGTGACGGCTACTGGGACAACGTCTGGATGAAGGTGCCTTTTTGCTCGGTGTTCTGGGGCAACCGGCCCACTGCAGACTTGCAGGTTTCGACCCAGTTCCTGGGCGGTGGTGCCTGGAACGACACCCACTTCAAGAGCGACAAGATGGACAAACTCGTGGTGGATGCGCGGGTGGAGCTCAACCGTGCCAAGCGCAAGGAGATGTATGCCGAGGTTCAACGCCTGATTTCCGAAGAGGCCGGCATGGTCTGCTTTGGCGTGGGTGACCAGATGGACGGCGGCAGCGTCAAGCTCCAAGGCCTGGAGCCACACGCGCGCTACGACATGAACGACAACCGGCTGGCCGAGAAAGGATGGTTCGCTTGATGACCTTGCCAACCCACCAAGAGACAACCGCCGGCTTAAAGATCGGTTTCATCGGCCTGGGCAACATGGGCAGCGCTTCGGCCCGCAATATCCAGCGGGCTGGCTACCAACTGGTGGTGCATGACATCAATAGGGATGCGGGCAGCAAGCTGGTGGCCCATGGGGCCGCTTGGGCAGAGTCGCCTGCCGATGTGTTGGACCAAGTGGACATCGTCTTCACCATGGTGTTCGGACCACAACAGATCGAACAGGTACTACGCGGCCCACGGGGCCTCATGGCCACATCGGTCAAGGGCAAGGCCTGGGTGGACATGACCACCAGTTCACCCCAGTTGATGCGGTCGTTAGGCGCTGAGTTTGCCGCTGCCGGCGGCTTACCGGTGGACGCGCCCGTCACCGGCTCTATCGATTCCGCGATACGCGGCGACATGATCCTGTTCGTGGGCGGTACCGATGCCGCTGTGGATTACGTGACGCCCTTGCTCCGGGCAGTGGGTGATATTCGGCGCGTCGGCCCGTATGGCAACGGCTATGTCGCCAAATTGGTCAACAACCAGCTGTGGCTGGTGCACGCAGCGGCCATCGGCGAGGCCATGGTGTCGGCCAAGGTGGCAGGTCTGGAGCCCGAGGTGTGGTGGGCGGCAATGAAGGGCGGGGCTGCCGAGAGCTTTGTCATGCAGCACGACGTACCCTCCATATTTGCCGGCCACTATGACCCATCGTTCCGGTTGGCCTTGTGCCTGAAAGACCTGGCCCTGATCGCCGAGCTGATGCAGCAGACCGGCATCCGGCATGAGCTCACACAGGCCACCCACGCCCGCTTCAAGGAGGCCCGCGATCGTTACGGTGATGAGGGCGGCGAGATGACGGTGTGCAAGCTGATAGAGGACGATGCCGGGGTACAGCTGCGCGTGCCAGGTAACTGGACTGCACCTTGGGAGGTGGTGCACCCCAGCGAGGCCTGATGCTATCCTGACCGTCTCATCGATTGCAGAAACGGTCACCATGAAGCACCCGGTCCTTGTGATCGTTACGGCCCAGTTGTTCGGCACCTCGCTCTGGTTTTCTGCCAACAGCGCCGCCGATGATCTGGTACGCAGCTGGGGCATCACGCCTGGCGACATCGGCACGCTGACCAATGGTGTGCAGCTGGGCTTCATTGTCGGCACGCTGCTGTTTGCCCTGACCGGGCTGGCCGACCGCTTTGCGGCCAGCCGCATCTTTGCCGTGAGTGCCGTGCTGGGTGCCTGCTTCAATGCTGCCTTTGCCTGGCTGGCGACCGACATGGCCAGTGGACTGGCCTTGCGCGTGGCGGTCGGTATGTGCCTGGCCGGCGTTTACCCTTTGGGCATGAAACTGGTGGTCAGCTGGGTGCCGGCGCGGGCGGGCTCGGCACTGGCCTGGCTGGTGGGCATGTTGACGCTGGGTACCGCGCTCCCGCACGGTACCCGCTGGCTGGGTGGCTTGGCCGCCTGGCAGGTCACCCTGAGCGCATCCTCCGTGCTGGCACTGGTGGCAGCGGGGCTGGTGCTGTGGCTGGGCGACGGCCCGCACCTCAAGCGTCGGCCCCATGCGCCGCCGCTACGGCTGGGCCACTTGCTGGCCACGTTTCAGGTACCGGCGTTTCGCGCCTCGGCTTGGGGTTACTTTGGCCACATGTGGGAGCTGTACGCCTTCTGGACGCTGGTGCCGGCGCTGGTCGTGCTGTCCGGCTTGGCAACGGCGGGCACGCCGCAGGTGTCCGGACTGGCCTTTCTGGTGATCGGCATTGGCGCACTCGGTTGCGTGGTGGGCGGCTGGTTCAGCCAGCGCATCGGCAGCGCCCGCGTAGCGGCGACAGCACTGGCCCTGTCGGCGCTGTGCTGCCTGTTGTACCCGTTCTCTGGCGCCTGGCCAGCTTGGGCGGGCCTGGCCTTGCTCCTGCTCTGGGGTGCGGCGGTGGTGGCCGACTCCCCGCAGTTTTCAGCGCTGTCGGCCGCCGCCTGTCCGCCCGAGGTGCTGGGCAGTGCGCTGGCCTTGCAAACCGCCCTGGGTTTTGCCATCACCATGGTCTCGATCCAGCTCGGCACCTGCTGGCTGGCCAGCTGGGGCGCCGGTGTGGCGTGGCTGCTGCTGCCCGGCCCGCTGCTGGGATTGCTGGGCTTGCGGCGGCTGTGGTGGCGCCGGGCAGCTTGAGGCCTGGTTTGTTATTCGCGTGAGCCACGCTGGCCCGCGGCTGCCCCTAGCCCGCCAGGCCCGCAAGCACATGCTCGGCTGCGATCAGATCCAGCGCAGCAAACCCGACCGACTTGAAGACCGTGATGTCCGCCTCCGACCGGCGGCCGTCGACCAGGGATGGGAGGGCGACCAGTTCCGAGAGCTCGGCCAGCACATCTTGCTCTGAAATCAGGCCGGCGCGCAGGGCCTGAACGACTTCACCGCCTTTTTCAAGAACCGCTGCGCGATTGTCGGCAAAGAGCCGAGCCCGGGGCAGGAGTTGGAGCTCGGCCTCGGCCATGCTGGCAGTAAAGGCGCCGATCAGCCCCAGGTGGGTGCCCGCGTGGACCCATTCGCTGGGGATGAAGGCGGTGCTCGCCGTGGTGGCGGCGGCGACGATGTCGGTATTGGCCAGCGCCTGCTGCAGATCATCGGTGGCGCGCGCCGTGATGCCAGCCCGAGCCAGGGTCGCCACGACGCTTTGCGCCTTGTCCAAATGGCGGCCCCAGATCGTGATCGCCGACAGGCTAAACACGCTGTGGTGCGCCATGGCCATGTGCGCCGACAGTGCGCCGCTGCCCACGACCAGCAGCCGCGTGCTCATGGGCCGGGCCAGGAGACGCGCCGCCAGTGCGGCTGCGGCGGCGGTGCGGCGCAAGGTCAGTTCGGTGCCATCGATCACCGCCAGCGGGGTACCGTCTTTGCACGAGGTGACGACATAAATCGCCGACACCGCCGATTGGCCGCGCGCATTGTTCTCGGGCCATATCGACACAATCTTGGTGCCCATGACCTGATGCGGTTTCCAGGCTGGCATGATCAGCACCGTGCTGGCATCATGGTTGGGGTTGAAATGGCTGCGCGGTGGCGACTCAATGGGCTCGCGTAATCCCTTGGCCAGCGCCTCAACCAAGGGACCATACGGGGCGAGTCGTTCGACGTCTTCTTTGGGAATGAACTGCATGGTGGATCGATGAAATACGTGGATGTGGTGATTGTCGGTGGTGCGGTGGTCGGCAGTGCAGCGGCGTACTTCTTGCGCGCGCAGACTGGCTTCAAAGGCTCGGTGCTGGTGGTCGAGCAGGATTTCAGCTATGAAAAATCCGCCACCGCGCGCTCAGCAGCGTCCATCCGCCACCAGTTTTCCACGCCGGAAAATATTCGCATGTCGCAGTTCGGCACCCAGTTCATCCAGAACATTGGTGACCACCTGACGGTGGATGGCGAGGCGCCCGAGGTGGGGTTTCATGAAGGGGGCTACTTGTTCCTGGCCACGCCGGCCGGACGCGATGGCCTGGAGGCAAACCACCGCGTGCAGCGCAGCCTCGGCGTTGACGTGGCCTTGTTGCAGCCCGCGCAATTGCAGGAACGATTCCCCTGGTTGACAACGGCCGATCTGAGCGCTGGCTCTCTCGGTCTGTCGGGTGAGGGGTGGCTCGATGCGCACGGTCTGATGTGGGCCTTTCGGCGCAAGGCTGCATCTCTGGGCGTGGCGTACCAGCAAGCGCAGGTGGTGGGGGTGCAGCGGGCTGGCCGATCGATTGCATCGGTCACCCTGTCCGACGGCACCATAGTGAACTGTGGCCAGGTCATCAATGCAGCGGGTACCGGTGCGGCAGAGCTGGCCCGCAGCGCCGGCATATTCTTGCCCGTGCAGTCACGCAAACGCTGTGTTTTTTTCTTTTCCACGCCGGCACGACTGGGGCGCTGCCCTTTGGTGATCGATCCGGGCGGCGCCTATTTCAGGCCAGAGGGCAGTGGTTTCATTTGCGGCATATCGCCGCCGGCCGAGCAGGACCCGGAGTGCTTCGACTTCGAGGTGCAACACGCGCTGTTCGATGACATTCTTTGGCCCACTTTGGCCGCCCGTGTGCCCGCGTTCGAAGCGGCCCGCGTCGAAAACGCCTGGGCCGGACACTACGACGTGAACACCCTGGACCACAACGTGATCCTGGGTGCGCACCCCGAAGTGGACAACCTGTTGTTTGCCAACGGCTTCAGTGGTCACGGCATGCAGCAGTCTGCCGCCGTGGGGCGGGCCCTGTCGGAACTGGTCGCCTTTGGGGCCTACCGCACGCTCGATCTTTCCGCGCTGGGTTGGGCCCGTGTGCTCGCGAACCAGCCCTTGCTGGAAGTCAACGTGGTGTGAAGCCCGGCTGAGGCGTCAACGGATCTCGTCGATCGGCGTCGAGTGCGATTCAACGCCGTGGTCCTGGATTGCAAACCGGTCCCGCGTGCGGATGTAGAAGCTGGCGCCAAACCGCGCCACGGGAAAGTAGTTTTGCAAGCGCACGCGGTGGTGCTCGATGTCAATCAGATCGTCCCGGGCATGCAGCCACAACACCTCGCCAATGAAGATGTAACGGCTGGCGGTCTCAAGCTTTTCTGACAGCACGCATTCGAATGCCACCGGCGCTTCATCGATGCGGGGCGGGCGGACCGCATTCGATGGTGCTGGCGTCAAGCCAAACCGGGTCAGTTCGCTCTCATTCGGCGGCAGGCTTTCGCCACACCGGTGCATTTTTTCTGCCATCGGTTCGTCGGCGATGTGAACCACGAATTCACGATTGGCCAGAATGTTGGCGGCAGTGTCCTTGAGATGACCGTCCTTGAGCTTGTTGATGCTGATCATCAGGATCGGCGGGTCCTCGCCGAGCATGTTGAACATGCTGAAGGGTGCTGCATTCACCACGCCATCGGCGTTGATCGTTGTCACCAGCGCGATCGGCCTGGGCACGATCAGACTGGCCATCAGTTTGTAGCGTTGGTAGTCTGTCAGGGTGCTGAAATCGATATCCATAGTTGTTCTTTTATCCCCGTCGCAGTCGTCCACAGCGCAGGTTATCGGCTGCGCGGCAATGGGTTCGGTACGACATCATTTCTTGGTGAGACCTTGCTTCAAAGCATAGGGCGCCAGCAAGTCGCGGATATCGCCTGATCCGCGGGGGGCCAGGGCGGCACGAGCCGCCACGTCTTCGAGGTGACGATCCATCAACGCCATGGCTTTGTCTGCATCACCCTGCCGCAGTGCGTCAACCAATTGGCGGTGTTCGTTGACCGCGCATTCCGACGAATGAGGCCTGCCGTAGAGCGCCAGGATGAGTGAGCAGCGCGAACAGACTTCCTGCACATAACGGTCCAGCAGGACGTTGCCGGTCATACCAGACAGCAGCGTGTGGAACTCGCCGGCCAGACGAATCGATTCTGGCCCGTTCCTGTCGCGCGCATCGTCTTCGTGTTGAATGCAGGTCTCGAGCAACGTAATTTGCGCCTGTGACAGGCGACCAGCCAAAGATTGCACGACGAGCCGCTCGAGCGTGCGGCGCACTTCGAACACGTCACGCGCTTCGTCGAGGGTGGGATAAGCCACCGAAGCCCCGCGGTTTGGTTTGATCTCTATGAGTCCCTCCACGGCCAGCCGTTTCAGGGCTTCGCGAACCAGGGTGCGGGAAACCCCGAACTGCTCGCCAATGGTGTCCTCGGGGAGTTTCATGCCGGGCCGCAGGGCCTGTTCAAGAATGGCGCTGCGCAAGGCGTTGCAGATCGACTGAACGCGAGACCCGGTTTTCGCCTCGGAGCGCGGATCCGCTTTTACCTTTTGGGCTTGTCCGGGTGACATCAGTGCAACCTCCGCCTTTTCATTGGCATTGTTCTTGCATCAGAAGCATGCAGTTTTTGCACTTTCTGAATCAGAATCGTATTCGCCTATTTTATACGAAAACTGATGTAATCGCATTCAGTTGCCGTATACAATTTATTTGACGAAGTTTCTGTGCAATGCCATCGTGATGGGGATTGCACAGTTAAAAGCAGCGGGACATGTGCCGCACCCGCATTTGCACCAGCGGCCACAACAGGACAGGAGCGATCGATGTCGAAAAAATGGTTACTTGCTACAGCCATGGCTGCAGCCCTCATGGCGACCGTTGGTGGCGCACAGGCGCAGGGTAAGACCTTGAAATGGGGGGCGCAGCGGGAAATTGCGTCGCTGGATCCCTACTCTTTCGGCGAGACGTTCACCTTGTCGGTTTTGAACCACGTCTACGAAGGTTTGGTCCGTTACACCGGCGACCTGAAGATCGAGCCCGCCCTGGCTGAAAGCTGGCAGAACGTATCGCCAACTGTGTGGCGTTTCAAATTGCGTCGGGGTGTGAAGTTTCACAACGGCAACCCATTCACGGCAGATGACGTCATCGCCAGTCTGGATCGCGTAACCCATCCCACGTCGCCGCTCAAGGGCAACCTGCCGGCGTACAAGTCGTCGAAGAAAATTGATGACTTCACCGTCGATATCGAGATGGACGCCCCGTACCCGCTGTTGCCGAATGACCTGACCAACATCTTTATCTTTGACAAGGAGTGGTTGGTTGCCAATAACTCCACGTTACCGACAGATTCGGGCAAGGGTGTGAAGGGCTATGCCACGGACAACGCGAATGGCACGGGACCGTTCATGGTCGAGTCCCGCCGCGCTGACGCCAAAACCGTCTTTGTGGCAAATCGCGACTGGTGGGACAAGCCCAAGCACAACATCGGAAGAATTGAGTTCACGCCCATCACTTCACCCGCGACACGCGTTGCGGCCATGCTGTCGGGCGAGATCGATTTCACCAACGTGGCGCCATTGCAGGATCTGCCGCGCCTTGGTGCGTCGCCAGACATCAAGGTGATGCAGACCAATGAACTGCGCAGCGTTTACTTCGCGTTCAACCTCGGTGACAAGATGTTTGAGAGCGATGTGAAGGACAAGAATCCGCTCAAGGACAAGCGTGTGCGTGAAGCCATGTACCGCGCCATCGACATCGATGCAGTCCAGAAGCGCGCCATGCGCGGGTTGTCGCGCAATACGGGTGCTTTGGTGGCGCCAGCCATCCCGGGTTACACCCCGGCACAAGATGTGCGCCTGCCGTTTGATCTCGATGGCGCCAAGAAGCTGCTGGCAGATGCGGGCTATCCCAACGGCTTCTCGTTCCAGATGAACTGCCAGAGTGATGGCCTGGTCAACGAAGAGGAATTCTGCCAAGCGGTTGCTTCAATGTGGTCGCGCGCTGGTCTCAAACCCAATCTGTCATTGGCACCGCGCAGCCAGCAGACACCCAAGCGTGTGAAAGGTGAGTTTGATGTGATCTCGTTTGGCTGGGCCAACGAGCCGATGATCGATGCCTACTCGATCCTGGTCCAGGTTATCCGCTCGAAGAGTGGTGCGGGTGGCGTGTTCAACTGGGGCAACTGGGGTCGGGCAGATATGGATGCACTGATCGACAAGGCGGGTGATGAACTCGACACTTCCAAGCGGATGGCCTACATGAATCAGGCTTTGATGATCGCGAAGAACGAACACCTGTTTATCCCATTGCACCAGCAGCCGATGGCATGGGCGATGCGTAACAGCATCTCGACCATGGTGCAGGCGTCTGACAACAAGCCGCGCCTGTGGCTGACGCAAATGAAGTGAAGGGCTGGTCTTTGACCTTCAAGGCGGTTCCCTCGGGACCCGCCTTCGCCCACACCCATGTTTGCCTTCCTCGTTAAACGCCTTGCCAATGCCGCCGGTGTCATGCTGGCAGTGGCGTTCATTGCGTTCATGATCTTTCGTTTTGTCGGCGATCCGGTCGAATTGATGCTCAATGAGCAGGCCAGTCAGGCACAGCGTGATGAATTGCGGACAAGACTAGGGCTTGACCGTAGTTTCGTCGTGCAGTTCGGCACCTTTGTGCTGAACGCGATGCAGGGCGATTTTGGAATCTCGTACCGTAACCAGCAAGAGGTTTTCACCCTGATCGTGGAGCGCTTTCCGGCCACCTTCGAGCTGGTTCTGATGGCCACTTTTCTCTCGCTGGTGATTGGCATTCCGCTGGGAGTCTATTCGGCAATCCGGCATAAGACCTTGCTCGCGCAGACCATTCAATTTGTTTCAGTGCTCGGCATCTCCTTGCCCAGCTTTGCCCTGGGAATCCTGTTCATACTGCTGTTTTCAGTCACCTTGCACTGGCTGCCCGCCTTCGGGCGCGGCGAGACGGTGCTGATTGGCGGTTGGAGCACCGGGCTGCTCACGCCGAGTGGCCGCAAGGCCTTGATCTTGCCTGGCATCACCTTGTCTTTGTTCCAGATCACGTTGGTGATGCGATTGGTGCGGGCCGAAATGATGGAGACCATGCGCACCGAGTTTGTCCGTTTCGCTCGGGCACGCGGCTTGTCCGATCACGCCATCCATTTCCGCCACGCCCTGCGCAACTGCCTGATGCCAGTCATTACCGTGACCGGGCTGCAGATTGGTAATCTGATTGCTTTCGCGCTCGTGACTGAGACGGTCTTCCAATGGCCGGGCATGGGCATGCTCTTTGTGCAGGCAGTCAGCTTTGTCGATATTCCGGTCATGGCCGCGTACCTCATCATCGTCTCGTTCATTTTTGTCAGTCTGAACACCCTGGTCGATCTGACCTATGCGCTGGTCGATCCCCGGCTGAGACAGCAGGCCGTGGCGGGGGCTGGTCATGGCAAGTGAGGGCTCCGCATTGGGCCGATTTCTGGCGTCCGATCTGGGCTACAGCTTTCGACGCTCGCCGTTGGCGATCACCGCCTTCGTCATGCTGCTGCTGCTGATTGCCTCGGCGTTTCTCGCGCCCTGGATCAGCCCGCAAAACCCGCACGACCTCAGCCAGCTGTTCATTGAAAAGGCGGAAATCCCGCCGATTTGGGCCCAAGGTGGCGAATGGCCTTATCTACTAGGAACGGACCCGCAGGGCCGCGATGTGCTGTCAGCCATCCTGTATGGCACCCGGGTCTCGCTGATCATCGGCCTGGCAGCGGTCGCGGTCTCGATGGCGGTGGGTGTGACGATCGGCTTGATGGCGGGGTTTTTTGGCGGCTGGATTGACAACCTGCTGATGCGCGTGGCTGACACGGTGTTGTCGATCCCGACCCTACTGGTCGCGATTCTGGTCAGTGCGATTTTTCGGGGCATCCTGCCGCCGGCAATGCGGGATCCGTTCGCGGCCATCATTCTGGTACTGGCGATCGCGCTGACCGGTTGGGTGCAATATGCACGGACGGTGCGTGCCTCGACCATGGTCGAGCGGCGCACCGAGTACGTGCTGGCCGCGCGCATCATCGGTGTCTCGTCGGCGCGGCTGATGCGCAAACACATCCTGCCCAACACGCTCACACCCGTGATGGTGGCTGCCACGCTCAACCTCGGGTTGGCCATCTTGTCGGAGGCCACACTGTCGTTTCTGGGCGTCGGTATGCCGATCACCCAACCGTCGCTGGGGACTCTGATCCGCATTGGCAACCAGTATCTGTTTTCGGGTTCCTGGTGGCTGGTGGTTTTTCCCGCACTGCATCTGGGCCTGATCGTGCTGGCAGTCAATCTGCTGGGCGACTGGCTGCGCGACGCCATGAATCCTAAACTTCGCTGACCATAAAGGGACTTCCCATGAGCGACGCACTCCTGATCCGCAATGGCCGCCCCTTGGGTGGCAAGCCCCGCGACATCCTGATTCGCAACGGTCAGATTGTCGACATCGCCGAGGCCATTTCCGCGCCCGACGCCACTGTCGAAGACGTTGCTGGCGATCTGGTGCTGCCGGGGTTGGTGGAAGCGCATGCGCACCTCGACAAGTCGCTGTGGGGCATGGGCTGGCGACCAAACGATGCGGGCCCGCGCTTGATCGACAAAATCGACAACGAGCGCCAGCTCAAACGCGCGATCAATATCGATCCGGCGCGGCAATCGGCGCGGCAGGTCGTCTTGTCGGTGGGCCATGGCACCACCCATATCCGCTCTCATGTTGATGTGGACACCGACCACGGTATGTGGGGCATTGAGGGCGTGATGGCCACGCGTGCAGCGTATGCCGACATCATTGACATGGACATCGTGGCCTTTCCCCAGTCGGGTTTGCTGCGGCGCCCGGGCACCCTCGAGTTGATGGACCAGGCCATGCGGGAAGGCGCCGATGTCGTCGGCGGCATTGACCCCTGTGGCATGGACCGCGACCCCAAGGGCCATCTGGATGCGATTTTTGGTCTGGCCCAAAAATATGGGCGTCCGCTCGACATCCATCTGCACGAGCCAGGCGAGATGGGTGCGTTTTCATTTGATTTGATCTTCGAGCGCACCCGTGCGCTGGGCATGCACGGCCAGGTGGTGGTCAGCCATGCCTTCTGTCTGGGTGCGCCCGACCGCGATCTGGTCGATCCGATGATCGAACAGCTGGCAGAGCTCGATATCGGCATCATGACCACAGGCCCGGCGTCGCGCCCGGCGCCACCGGTCAAGCGTTTGCTCGAAGCCGGTATTCGCGTTTGTTCGGGCTCGGACGGCATTCGTGACACCTGGGGACCCTATGGCAATGCCGACATGCTCGAGCGCGTGATGTTTGTAGGGTTGCGCAACAACTTCCGCCGTGACGACGAGGTGGAGCTCGCCTTCCAGGTCTGCACCTCTGGCGGCGCCTCAGTGATGCGTCTCGAAAACTACGGGCTCAAGGTGGGTGCCAAGGCTGACCTGGTGGTCGTTGCCGGCGAGACCATCACCCATGCCGCTGTCGCGCGGCCGCTGCGCCGGCTGGTCGTCAAGCATGGGCGGGTCGTGGCGCGCTACGGCCATTGTGTGCGGACCAGCCCATGAACCTGCCCAAGGCGCAGCCGCGACCGGTCGGGCCGATCCTGGTGTCGGCGCGCTGGGTCGTCGGGCATCTCAACAGACAGCACTGCCTGATTGAAGATGGTGAAGTCGTTTTTGACGATGGGGTGATCGTTTTCGTAGGGCGTGGCTACCCCGGCCCGGTGGCGCGGCGCATTGATTACGGCCAGGCACTGCTGGGGCCGGGTTTCATTGATCTGGATGCCCTGTCTGACCTCGACACCACCATCCTCGGTTATGACAACCAACCCGCGATGCTGAAAGGGCGCGTCTGGCCGCAAGACTACGTCGATGCCGGCCCCTACGAGATGCTGACGCGCGAGGAGCTCGCGTTCCAGAAGACCTATGCCTTCGCCAACCTGGTGCGCAATGGCATCACCACCGCCCTGCCAATCGCCTCGCTGTTCTACCGCGCCTGGGGCGAGACGGTCGAAGAATTCACCGATGCGGCCCACGCGGCGGCCCAGCTTGGGCTGCGCGTCTACCTCGGGCCGGCCTACCGCACCGGTAACCAGGTGGTATCAGCCCAGGGTGTGATTGGCACCCTTTACGATGAGCCACGCGGCTTGGCTGAACTGGACGCGGCCATCGCTTTTGCAAACCGGATCGACGGCACTGCGGGCGGGCTGATTCGAGCCATGTTGTCCCCCGACCGGGTCGAGACCTGCACACCCGAGTTGCTGCGCCGCACGGCTGCGGCGAGTCGCGACCTTGACATTCCGCTGCGTCAGCATTGCTGCCAGTCCAAGATCGAATACGACCTGGTGTTGCAGCAGCACGGCATGAGTCCGCCCGAGTGGCTGCAGAGCCTGGGTTATTTGTCGGAGCGCAGTCTCTTGCCGCACGGCACCGTGGTGTCCGGTTCGCGCCTGATTGATCGCCCTGGCCATGATCTTGAGATCATCCGCGACAGTGGCGCGACCATCGTGCATTGCCCGCTGGTGTCCGGGCGGCACGGTGGCACCATCAACCACTTCACCCGCTACCGGGAGATGGGGCTGAAGATCGGCCTGGGTACCGACACGGCACCGGCCGACATGATTGCCAACATGCAGGTCGGCATGATTCTGACCCGTGTCATGGCCGGTGGCCCGTCCGCCTGCCGCTCCGAGGATTACTACAACGCCGCCACCCTGGGTGGCGCCGATGCCCTCAGACGGCCCGACCTTGGCCGCCTCGAACCAGGTGCGCGTGCCGACATCACCGTGTTTGACCTGGCGCGGCCGCATCTGGGGCAGGTCATTGATCCGATCCAGACCATGATGCTGGCCGGTCATGGCCGCGATTTTTCCGATGTCATCATCGACGGGCGTTTCGTGATGGAGAACCGCCAGATCCCGGGTGTTGACGAGGCGCGGGACAACGCGCGCGCGCAAACGCAGTTTGAGGGGCTGATGCGCAAGTACCCGGAGCGCACGCTGCACCACCCACCTGCCGGCCAGATTTTCAGCTCCAGTTTCCCCGTGTCTTGGGCTGGCAGTGATGCGCCCCTGTGGGGTCAACCGTGACCATGCCATTACCCGCGCCATTACCCGCGCCATTGTTGTCCGTGCATGACTTGCATGTGGTGTTTGACACCCGGCATGGCCCGCTCACAGCCATCGACCATGTGTCCCTGGACATCCGGGCGGGGGAAATCCTCGGTGTGGTTGGTGAGTCTGGCGCCGGCAAATCACTCACCGGCACTGCGATCATCGGTCTGCTCGACCCACCGGGGCGTATCGCGGCCGGTGAGATTCGCTTGCATGGGGAACGCATCGACAACCTGCCGCCCCAGGCCATGCGCAAGGTACGAGGCCGAAAGATTGGTGCCATCTTCCAGGACCCGCTGACATCGCTGCACCCGATGCTGACCATCGGTGCCCAACTGACCGAGACCATTCAAACCCATTTCGCCGTCGACGCTGCTGCAGCCCGCGCCACGGCACTGGCCCTGCTGAAAGAGGTCGGCATTCCGGCCGCCGAGTCCCGCATCGACCACTACCCGCACCAGTTTTCTGGCGGGATGCGCCAGCGCGTCGTCATTGCGCTGGCGCTCGCCGGCAAGCCGGCACTGATCGTCGCCGACGAGCCGACCACGGCGCTTGATGTCTCGATCCAGGCGCAAATCACCACCCTGCTCAAGCGCCTGTGCCGGGACCATGGCGCTTCGGTGATGCTGATCACGCACGACATGGGGGTGATCGCCGAGACGGCGGACCGGGTTGCCGTGATGTATGCCGGGCGAATCGTTGAAACCGGCCCGGTCGAGTCCGTCACGCGTGCACCACGCCACCCGTATACCCGGGGCCTGATGGCCTCTATTCCGAGCATGCGCACGCGCCAGGCCACACTGCAGCAGATTGATGGCGCCATGCCACGTCTGCACGCCATCCCGGCAGGCTGTGCGTTCAATCCGCGCTGTACCCGGGCCAGCGCGCAGTGTCGTGCCGAAAAACCGGTACTGGAAACGCAGAGTCATGCCATTGCCTGCTGGCACCCCTTTGAAGGAGATGCCCATGGCTGAGGGCGACATCGCATTGCAGGTGGAGGGCGCGACGTGTTATTTCGACGTCTCGCCACCGTGGCTTACCCGTCTTCTGGAGCGTAGCCCGAAACGTACGCTGCGGGCCGTGGATGGTGTTTCCTTCGAGGTGCCGCGCGGCAAGACCCTGAGTGTGGTTGGCGAATCCGGTTGCGGCAAGTCGACGCTTGCGCGCATGGTGGTGGGTCTGCAGGCGCCGACGGCCGGCACCATGGTGTTTGCACCCCTGGACCGGCCCGACGGGACGCGCGCGCCACCGCGCCTGCAAATGATTTTTCAGGACCCCTATGCGAGCCTCAATCCGCGCTGGCGCGTGGGCGATATCGTGTCCGAACCGATCCGGGAGCTGGGCTTGATCGAGGGTGAGGCGGCCATCCAGACGCGCATTGCAGAACTGCTGGCGACCGTCGGACTGTCACCGTCAGACGCGTCGCGCTATCCGCATGAGTTTTCGGGTGGGCAGCGCCAGCGCATATCGATTGCCCGCGCCTTGGCGACCGAGGCCGATTTTCTGGTGTGTGACG
>CAJAXU010000234.1 GCA_903948045.1 uncultured beta proteobacterium
TCAGCCTGAGCGGCGCTGAAAACAAACGCATTGACCAGCTCTCGGGCGGGCAAAAGCAACGGGTGGCGATTGCGCGCAGCCTGGTGCTGGAGCCCACGCTGTTACTGCTCGACGAGCCGCTGGGCGCGCTGGACCTGAAGCTGCGCGAGCACATGAAGATCGAGCTCAAGCAGTTGCAGGCCGACTTTGGCACCACCTTTGTCTACATCACGCACGACCAGTCGGAAGCCCTGGTGCTGTCTGACCATGTCGCGGTGATGAACGCGGGCCGCTTTGAACAAGTGGGCACGCCGCAGGCGCTGTACTACGCGCCGCAAACCCCGTTTGTGGCCGGCTTCGTCGGCGCCAACAACGGCATCAGCGGCCGGGCCGAGCAGGTGAGTGCCGACGTGGTCACCCTCAGCAGCAGCGCAGGCCTGACGCTGCGCGCCAAGGCCATGGGCCAGGTGCGGCCGGGCGACGCAGTGCAAGCCTTTGTGCGGCCCGAGGCGGTGCGGCTGGCCCGCGACGACGCCAGCCTGGGCAGCACCGGGCAGCCGGCCTACCGGGCGCGGGTGGAGAGCCTGCTTTTTGACGGCGCAAACTCAGCTGTGCTGGTGCGCGAGGACAGTTCACGCACTGAGTTCCGCATTGCGTTGCCGCAAACCGGTCAGCTGGCCGATCTGGCGGTGGGCGAGGCCGTGTGTTTCACCTTTGACCCGCAACGCGCCGTGTGTTTTGGTGCCACCCATGGCGGCTGAGGGCACCGGCAGCCAGCTGCCGCATGCGCGCCTGCTGTTCCTGCTGCTGCTGGCGCCGGCCGCGCTGTGGCTGTTCGGCCTGATTGTGCTGCCGCACCTGGAGCTGGGCATCCTGTCGCTGCGGGTTCGGGTTGCGCCGCGGGTCTACGAGGCCAGCCTGGCGCAGTACCAGACCTTTGTTGAAGAGCCGCTGTACTGGCACACCTTTGTGCGCACGGCGGTGGTGTCCATCATCGTGACGGCACTCACTCTGCTGATGGCGTTTCCACTGGCCTGGACCATCGCCAAGATTGCGCGGGGGCGCATGCGGGCCACCATGTTTGTGCTGTGCCTGATCCCGTTCTGGGTCAGTGAAACGGTGCGGGCCCTGGGCTGGATGATTCTGCTGCGCGAGTCTGGCGTACTGCCCGGCCTGATGGTCAGCCTGGGGCTCACGCCGGCACCGGTGGAGTTGCTGTACCACGATGCCACCATCGTGGTCGGGCTGGTTTATACCTCGATGCTGTTCATGGTGGTGCCGCTGATCAGCGCACTGGAGAGCCTGGATGACGCCCTGATCGAGGCGGCCTACGACCTCGGTGGCAACGGCTGGTCAATCCTGCGCCAGATCATCATCCCGCACGCCGCACCCGGCATCGTCGCCGGCTGCATCGTGGTGTTTATGCTGACGCTGGGCAATTACCTGACGCCCACCCTGCTCGGCGGCAAGAGCTCGCAGTGGTTCACCGAGCAGATCTACACCCAGTTCATCACCCGCTTCAACTGGGAGCAGGGGGCGGCCTTCGGCTTTCTGCTGCTGGGTCTGTCGACCGCCATTGTCTGGGTCGGGCTCAAGCTCAGCGGCCAAAAGTTTGGCGAAGTGATGCAACGCGCATGATCCCGTCCCTGCCCCGCCCGACCTGGCTGCGCGCCGGCACGGTGGCCTATGCCCTGGCGTTTTTCACCTTTTTGTTCCTGCCGCTGGTGATCGTGGCGCTGTTTGCCTTCAACAACGCGCCCTATCCGGCACCACCCTGGCGCGGCTTCACGCTGGACTGGTTTTTGGGCAATGCCGCCACCGGCCGACGCGGCCTGTTTGCCGACCGTGCCCTGCTCGGCAGCCTGTGGACCAGCGCCGTGGTGGCGCTGTGGGTCACGGCTCTGGCGGTGCTGATGGGCACGGCCAACGCCTTTTTGATTGAACGCAGCCAGTTTCGGGGCAAATCGGTGCTGTCGCTGCTGATGCTGGCGCCGCTGGTGATCCCGGGCGTGATCCTGGGCATCTCGATCCTGGCCTTTGCCAGCCGCATTGCCAACCTGGCCGACGACCTGCTGGGGCTGGAGATTGAGTTTTTGCGACCTGGTTTGCCCTTGGTGGTGCTGGGGCAGCTGTCCTTCATTGTCTCGGTGGCGACGCTCACCATCATGGCCCGGCTCAAGCGCTTTGACCTGACGCTGGAAGACGCCGCCTACAACCTGGGCGCGACACGCGCGGCGGTGTTCTTCACCGTCACCTTGCCCTACCTGCGCCCGGCATTGCTGGGGGCTGCGGCGATTTCGTTCCTGATGTCGTTCGAGAATTTCAACACCACACTGATGCTGGTCGGCTCGGACGCACCGCTCACGGTGATGATGTACGGCCGCATGCGCGAGGGCGCCACGCCGGTGCTCAATGCGGTCAGCCTATTTTTGATGCTGGCCTCGGCCTTGCTGGCGCTGACGCTGCTGCGCCGCCCAGCCAACGGCGACAGACCAGGCAGGCCCGCGTCGTAGTGCGAGCCAGCGGCTGCGTAACCGGCCTGATGCGGGGGCAGACCTCAGCCCAGGGCGCGATAGGCGCGCAGGCCGCCAGCAATGAGCTTGACATTGCGGTAACCCATGGCGCGCAAGGTGTCGGTTGACAGAGCGCCCCGGTTGTAAGCATTGCAGTAGCAGAGGATGGTGGCATCCAGGTCAGGGATGGCTTCCTCGATGTTCATCTCGAGCTTGCCGCGGCTGACATGCAGCGAGTTGGCAATATGGTCCACACGATGCTCGTCAGGGTCACGGATGTCCAGGGCAATCGCGCCTGCGGCCAGGAGCGCATCCACCTGCTCGGGCGGGACTTCGGTGATACGGGCACGGGCGGCGTCGGCGAGTTGTTGAAATTTCTCTGAATACTGCATCGGTTTTCTCCTGAATGGCTATTTGGACTGCTCAATCTCGGGCGCAAGTTCACGGATGGCTTGGTAGTGGCTGAGAAACACCTGGCCGCTCAGGTCGCGCAGAAAATGCGTGCCCTTGAGCCGGTCCATCACCGGCCCCTTGACCTCGCTCAGGTGAAAAGCCATACCCGCGTCACGCAAGCGTCGGTCGATCGCCTCCAGACTCTCAAGCGCGCTGGCGTCGATGTCGTTCACGGCCGAGCATTGCAACACGATGTGTCGGGCCTGCGGATGCTCAGCCACCACGTCATTGACCCAGTCTTCCAGGGCACGGGCGTTGGCAAAGTACAGGCTCTCGTCGACGCGCAGGCTCACCAGCCTGGGGCTGGTGCCCACTTGGTGCCGCAACACGTTGCGAAAGTGCTCGGTGCCCGGCACCAGCCCCACTTCTGCCATGTGGGGTCGGCTGGTGCGGTACAGGAACAGGCCCAGCGACACGGCCACGCCCACCACCAGCCCCACCTCGACCCCCTGCGCCAACGTCATCAATAAAGTCGACAGCACGGCTACGAAATCGGTCCGGGAGTAGGCCCAAGTGCGTTTGAGGATGCCCAGGTCCACCAGCGACAAAACCGCCACGATGATGGTGGCTGCCAGTGTGGCCTGGGGCAGGTAGTACAGCGCGGGCGTCAGAAAGAGCGACGCCAGGGTGATGCCAATCGCGGTGTACACGCCGGCTGCCGGGGTCTGGGCGCCCGCGTCAAAGTTCACCACCGAGCGTGCAAAACCACCGGTCACCGGAAAGCCGCCCGTGAACGCCGCCGACAGGTTGCTGGCGCCCAGGGCCACCAACTCCTGGTCCGGCTCAATCCGCTGACGCCGTTTGGCGGCCAGGGTTTGCCCCACAGACACCGATTCCACGAAGCCCACCACGCTGATCAGCAAGGCCGGCACCGCCAGCGCTTGCCATAGCGCCAGGTCCCACAGCGGCAGGGTCAGCGGCGGCAGGCCTTGGGGCACGGTACCCACGATCTTCATGCCCTGGCCCTTCCAGTCCAGCGCCCAAGCCAACACGGCTGTGACAACAATCGCTGCTACCGGGCCGGCTTTGGCCAGCGCATCGGCCAGCCGGGCAGTCAGCCCCAGCTTGACCAGCAGTGGCTTCAGGCCCTTACGCACCCAAAACAGGAACGCGGTGGCCAGCACCCCCACCGCCAGCGTGAGCCAGTGGGTGTTAGGTGCCTGCACAATCAGGGCGTGGACCAGCTCGATGAAGTTGTGGCCCTCGGCCTTCACGCCCATCAGGGTCTTGAGCTGGCTGGCCGCGATCAGCAGGCCAGAAGCGGAGATAAAACCGGAGATCACGGGATGGCTCAAAAAATTGGCCAAAAAACCCAGGCGCAGTAGGCCCATCAGCAACAGCATCCCCCCCGACAGAAATGCCAGGGTGATGGCCACCGCCCAATAAGACGCCGTGCCCACTGCCGCATGCTGGCCAATGGCAGCCGCCGTCATGAGCGACACCACTGCCACCGGGCCCACAGCCAGCACTCGGCTGGTGCCGAACACGGCGTAAAGCAACAGGGGGGCCACGCTCGCATACAGACCCACCTCGGGTGGTAGGCCAGCCAGCAGCGCATAGGCCAGGCTTTGCGGGATCAGCATGATGGTGACGATCAGCGCCGCCACCAGGTCGCTGACCAGCGTGCTTCGGTCGTAGCGACGCCCCCAGTCCAGCACTGGGAGCGACGGCGGCCAACCGGCCAGCCTTGAGGGCGACGCCATCAGCCCACCATCTCGGGCTTGGCCAGCCACTCACGGCCCTTGAGCATGGCGTCCCAGTACAGCGGGGGCAACACGCGCTCCTTGAGGTACCAGGCCAGCGCCGAGGGGCGGGTGCCGTCGATCAGCCATTTCGGGAAGCTCGGGGCCAGCTTGCCACCGTAAGTGAACTCGGCCAAGACAATCTTGCCGCGCTCCACGGTCAGCGGGCAGGAGCCATAGCCGTCGTAGCTGGCCTCGCCCTTGGCTTGGCCGCGCAGGGCCAGCAGGTTATGGGCCACCACCGGCGCCTGCTTGCGCGCCGCCGCCGCCGTCTTGGCGTTGCTCATGTTGCCCGCATCGCCCAGGGCAAAAATATTGGGGTATTTCTTGTGACGCATGCTGGACGGGTCAACGTCAATCCAGCCAGCGGCGTCGGCCAACGGACTGACACGGATGAAATCAGGGGCCTTTTGCGGCGGTACCACGTGGATCATGTCGAAATCCTGCGTGAGCAGGGCCTTGCTGCCGTCCGCCTGCACTTGGCTGAAGGTGGCCTTTTTGCCCGGGCCGTCGACACCAACCAGGGTGCGACCAAAGTTCAGGCCAATGCCATAGGCCTTGACGTATTCCATCAGCGCCGGCACATAGTCGGCCACGCCGAACAAGACCGCACCGGCATTGCAAAACTGGATGTCAATGTTGCTCAGCACGCCTTCGCGTTTCCAGTGGTCAGCGCTGAGGTACATCGCCTTCTGCGGCGCGCCGGCACACTTGATCGGCATAGGCGGCTGGGTGAACAGCGCCCGACCGCCGCGCAGCGCCTGCACCAGCTTCCAGGTGTAGGGGGCCAGGTCGTAGCGGTAATTGGAGGTCACGCCATGGCGGCCCAGCGTGTCGGACAAGCCGTCGATGGCCTGCCAGTCGAGCTTAAGGCCCGGGCAAACCACCAGCTGCTGGTAGCTCACCACCCTGCAGCCATCCAGGATGACCGCGTTGCGTTCGGGCTCGAAGGCCGCCACCGCAGCCTTGATCCAGTGCACCCCGTGCGGCAGCAGCGAGGCCATGGTGCGGGCCGTGAACGCGGCATCAA
>CAJAXU010000235.1 GCA_903948045.1 uncultured beta proteobacterium
CAAGGCGGGCTGTCTGGACCGCTGCGCCGGTGGACCGGTAGCTGTGGTGTACCCGGAGGCGGTCTGGTACAGCTACGTGGACCAGCAAGACATCGAGGAGATTGTGGAGTCTCACCTCAAGCAAGGGCAGGTGGTCGAGCGGCTGCTCACCCCGGCTCACCTCGGACGTTAAGCGATTTCAGGCCTCAGGCCCCGTCAGCTGGTTGTTTTTTGCTACTTATTTTGTAGCTTTTCAGGGATTTCTTCTTGTCTCACTAAGGGCCTGCGCTGCGGGCCTGGATAACCCATTTGCTCATGAAAAAAAGTCTGATTGCCCTGTTCGCCGCCCTGTCCCTGTGCCTGCAGGCTGCCGCCCAAATGCCGCAGCCGCCGGAAATCGCCGCCCGCACTTACCTGCTGTTCGACATCACTGCCAACCAGATGCTGGCGCAAAAAGACATCGACCTGCCTGTTGAGCAGGCCTCGCTCACCAAGTTGATGACGGCTTACCTGGTGTTTGATGCCTTGCGCAGCAAGAAAATTGACCTCAAACAGACCCTGCCGGTGAGCGAGCGCGCCTGGAAGATGCCGGGTTCGCGCATGTTCATTGACCCTAAGATGAAGGTGCCGGTGGAGGATCTGATCAAGGGCATGATCGTCCAGAGTGGCAACGACGCCACCATGGCCCTGGCCGAGGGCGTCGGTGGCAATGTCGAGCGGTTTGTCGAGCTGATGAACCAGCAAGCACGCGAGTTGGGCATGAAAGCCACCGTGTATAAAAACCCCGAGGGCCTGACCGAGGCCGGTCACCTGACGACCGCGCGTGACCTCAGCCTGCTGGCCACCCGCCTGATGCTGGATTTCCCGGAATATGTTCCCTACTACGCCATCAAGAAATACCGCTACGAGGGTACCCCGGCCGCCAACGACAGCAACCGCAATCTGTTGCTGTTTCGCGATCCATCGATCGATGGCCTGAAGACTGGGCACACCGACGCCGCAGGCTACTGCCTGATCGCCACGGCCCACCGGAATTTTCCCAGCCTGGTGACGCCGGGCGCGGTAGCGGGCTCGCCGGCTGCGACCGGCAGTCGGCGACTGCTTTCCATCGTGCTTGGCGCCGCCAGTGAGAACGCACGGGCCAACGAGTCGCAAAAATTGCTGAACTGGGGGTACACCGCATTCGAGGCGGTCAAACTGTTTGACGCCAATCAAGCGGTGGTGTCGCCCCCGGTCTGGAAAGGGCGTGAGCCAGTGGTCAAACTGGGCCGTCCGCAGTCGATCGTGGTGGTCGTGCCGGCTGGCAGCGCCGGCAAGCTCAAGACTCAGGTGCTGCGCGCTGACCCCTTGGTGGCCCCCTTTGCCAAAGGCCAGTCACTGGCAACGCTCAAGGTCACCAGCAATGACCAGCCAGTGGTCGACATCCCGCTGCTGGCGCTGGAGGCGGTGGATCAGGCCGGCGTGATCGGCCGTGCCTGGGACGCGCTGCGCTTGTGGATCAAGTGAGTTATGACCATGCGCGTGATTTCAATTGCAGTTGAATTCTTGACCTGCTATAGTTGAAGGCTTTTCGGAATTTCCGAAGGGTTTCACGTTTTCGTTTATCCGAGTGTTTATCTAACAAATAGTCACCAAACGTTGAGGGACGTTTTTCAATGCCAACCATTAATCAGCTAGTGCGTCAGGGGCGCGAGGTCGAAACGACCAAGTCCAAAAGCCCTGCGATGCAGAATTCTCCGCAGCGGCGCGGCGTGTGCACCCGTGTGTACACCACCACGCCCAAAAAACCAAACTCCGCCTTGCGTAAGGTTGCCAAAGTGCGCCTGACCAACGGGTTTGAAGTCATTTCCTACATCGGCGGCGAAGGCCACAACCTGCAGGAACACAGCGTGGTGCTGGTTCGTGGCGGTCGTGTCAAGGACTTGCCCGGTGTGCGTTACCACATCGTGCGCGGTTCGCTCGACTTGCAAGGCGTGAAAGACCGCAAGCAGTCGCGTTCCAAGTACGGTGCCAAGCGGCCCAAGGCCAAATAAATCGGCTGATCCCGGTTTCCAACGGTGTTGTTTCCCGCGTGGCGCGGTGAGGCAACGTAGTGACCCGCTGTTGGGTCGAGTAAGTAAAAACCAAATGGTTTTTGCGGCGTCTGCCAAGATGCCAACTGAAGCAAATAAGAGGTGAAAAAATGCCACGTCGTCGCGAAGTCCCTAAACGTGAAATCCTGCCGGATCCCAAGTTCGGCAATGTCGAGCTGTCCAAATTCATGAACGTGATCATGGAAGGCGGCAAAAAAGCGATCGCTGAGCGCGTCATTTATGGCGCGCTTGAGCAGATCGAGAAGAAAAATCCCGGCAAAGACCCGCTGGAAGCCTTTGTCATGGCGATCAACAACGTCAAGCCCATGGTTGAGGTGAAATCCCGCCGGGTCGGCGGCGCCAACTACCAGGTGCCGGTTGAAGTGCGCCCGGTGCGCCGCTTGGCACTGTCGATGCGCTGGATCAAAGAAGCCGCACGCAAGCGCGGCGAGAAATCGATGGCGCTGCGGCTGGCCAACGAACTGATGGAAGCCACCGAAGGCCGGGGCGGCGCCATGAAAAAGCGTGATGAAGTTCACCGCATGGCTGAGGCCAACAAGGCCTTCTCGCACTTCCGTTTCTAAAACGGCATTGGCACGGAGCCCCAAAGGCGCCGTGCCGGCCAAGTGGCAAAGCCCACCCGGCTTGTTCACTTGGTAGATTGAACATATTGACCCAACCAGGATCCATCATGGCTCGCCATACTCCCATTGAGCGCTATCGCAACATCGGCATTTCCGCTCACATTGACGCCGGTAAAACTACCACGACCGAACGCGTCCTTTTTTATACCGGTGTGAACCACAAGATTGGTGAAGTTCACGATGGCGCTGCCACCATGGACTGGATGGAGCAAGAGCAGGAGCGCGGCATCACGATCACGTCGGCTGCTACCACCTGTTTCTGGAAAGGTATGGACAAGTCCTTGCCTGAGCACCGCATCAACATCATTGACACCCCCGGCCACGTGGATTTCACCATTGAGGTGGAGCGTTCCATGCGCGTGCTGGACGGCGCTTGCATGGTGTACTGTGCTGTGGGTGGCGTGCAGCCCCAGTCGGAAACCGTCTGGCGTCAGGCCAACAAATACAAGGTGCCACGGCTGGCCTTTGTCAACAAGATGGACCGTACCGGTGCCAACGTCTTCAAGGTCGTTGACCAGATGAAGTTGCGCCTCAAGGCCAACCCCGTACCCATGGTGATCCCAATCGGCGCCGAAGAAAACTTCACCGGCGTGGTTGACCTGATCAAAATGAAAGCCATCATCTGGGATGAGGCCTCGCAAGGTATGTTGTTTGACTACCGCGAGATCCCGGCCGAGCTGGTTGAGTTGGCCGGCCAATGGCGCGAAAAAATGGTGGAGGCCGCGGCTGAAGCCAATGAAGAACTGATGAACAAGTACCTTGAAGAAGGCGACCTGTCAGAAGAAGAAATCAAGTTCGGCATTCGTACCCGCACCATCGCCAGCGAAATTCAGCCCATGTATTGCGGCTCGGCGTTCAAAAACAAAGGCGTTCAGCGCATGCTGGACGCTGTGGTTGAGTTCATGCCGTCACCGGTCGACATCCCGCCAGTCAAGGGCATGGATGAAGACGAGAACCCAGTTACCCGCAGGGCGGATGACTCTGAGAAGTTCTCGGCGCTGGCCTTCAAATTGATGACCGACCCGTTTGTCGGTCAGCTGACCTTTGTGCGGGTGTACTCTGGTGTGCTGACCAAAGGCGACAGCGTTTACAACCCGATTCGCGGCAAGAAAGAGCGTATCGGCCGAATTGTGCAGATGCACGCCAATAACCGCGAAGAAGTCAGCGAGATCCGCGCTGGCGACATTGCGGCCTGTATCGGCATGAAAGACGTGACCACCGGCGAAACCCTGTGCGATCCGACGGCCATCGTCATGCTCGAGCGCATGGTGTTCCCTGAGCCGGTGATTACCCAAGCTGTTGAGCCCAAGACCAAGGTCGACCAGGAAAAAATGGGTATCGCCTTGCAGCGCCTGGCCCAGGAAGATCCGTCCTTCCGCGTCAAGACCGACGAAGAGTCGGGCCAGACCCTGATCGCCGGTATGGGTGAGCTGCACCTCGAAATCATCGTGGACCGCATGAAGCGCGAGTTCGGCGTCGAGGCCAACGTTGGCAAGCCACAGGTGGCCTACCGCGAGACCATCCGTAAAACGATTGAAGACGCTGAAGGCAAGTTTGTGCGTCAGTCGGGCGGCAAGGGTCAGTATGGCCACGTGGTGCTGAAGATTGAGCCGAATGAACCCGGTAAGGGCATCATGTTTGTTGATGCCATCAAAGGTGGTGTGGTTCCGCGCGAGTACATTCCGGCGGTCGAAAAGGGCATTCACGAAGCCGTCACGCAGGGCGTGCTGGCCGGTTACCCAGTGGTTGACGTCAAAGTGACGCTGCATTTCGGCTCTTACCACGACGTCGACTCCAACGAATTGGCGTTCAAGATGGCTGCGATTTTTGGCTTCAAGGAAGGCTGCCGCAAGGCCAGCCCGGTGATCCTGGAGCCCATGATGGCGGTTGAAGTCGAGACGCCTGAAGACTACGCCGGTAACGTGATGGGCGACCTGTCCTCACGTCGCGGCATGGTGCAAGGCATGGAGGACATGGTCGGCGGCGGCAAAGCCATCAAGGCTGAGGTGCCCCTGTCCGAAATGTTCGGCTATTCCACCACCTTGCGCTCGATGTCACAAGGCCGGGCCACCTACACGATGGAGTTCAAGCATTACTCGGAAGCACCGCGTAATGTGTCGGAAGCCATCATGGCGGCCAGAGCCAAGTAAATTCACCCTGTCTGCGACGGTGTGCCGCCCTGTTCCCGTGCGGGGCGAACCAGCAACATCGTGCAGACGTTAAACCTGTACACGGGCCAATGCTCTTTGGAGAACTAAAAAATGGGAAAAGAAAAATTTGCACGTACCAAGCCCCACGTCAACGTGGGCACGATTGGGCACGTCGACCACGGCAAGACCACCTTGACCGCGGCCATCACCACGGTGCTGGCGGCCAAGTATGGCGGTCAAGCCAAGGCATACGACCAGATTGATGCAGCCCCTGAAGAAAAAGCACGCGGCATCACGATCAACACCGCGCACGTCGAATACGAAACCGCCAACCGCCACTACGCCCACGTTGATTGCCCCGGCCACGCTGACTATGTCAAAAACATGATCACCGGTGCCGCCCAGATGGACGGCGCCATTTTGGTGTGTTCTGCTGCTGACGGCCCCATGCCCCAGACCCGCGAACACATCCTGCTTGCCCGCCAGGTGGGTGTGCCCTACATCATCGTGTTCCTGAACAAGTGCGACATGGTCGATGATGCCGAACTGCTCGAACTCGTTGAGATGGAAGTGCGCGAGCTCCTCGACAAATACGAATTCCCCGGCGATCAGACCCCCATCATCCACGGCTCGGCCAAACTCGCCATGGAAGGCGACAAGGGTGAACTCGGTGAAGGCGCCATCATGAAGCTGGCCGACGCCCTGGACACCTACATCCCCCTGCCCGAGCGCGCTGTGGACGGCGCCTTCCTGATGCCAGTTGAAGACGTGTTCTCCATCTCTGGTCGCGGCACCGTCGTTACCGGCCGGGTTGAGCGCGGCATTGTCAAAGTTGGCGAAGAAATCGAAATCGTCGGCATCAAGCCCACCCTCAAGACCACCTGCACCGGCGTGGAAATGTTCCGCAAGCTGCTCGACCAAGG
>CAJAXU010000236.1 GCA_903948045.1 uncultured beta proteobacterium
GCTGGGCGAGGGTGAAGACGGCGCCGATGTGGACGAGATCGAGAAAAAGATCAAGGCCGCCAAAATGCCCAAAGATGCCCTGAAAAAGGCCGAGGGGGAGCTCAAAAAGCTCAAACTGATGTCTCCCATGTCGGCTGAGGCCACGGTGGTGCGCAACTACATTGACGTGCTGACCGGCTTGCCCTGGGCCGGCAAGACCAAGATCAAGCACAACCTGGGTAACGCAGAAGCCGTATTGAACGAAGACCACTACGGCCTGGACAAGGTTAAGGACCGCATCCTGGAATACCTTGCAGTGCAACAGCGCGTCGACAAGGTGAAGGCGCCCATTTTGTGTCTGGTGGGCCCACCGGGCGTCGGCAAAACCTCGCTTGGCCAGTCGATTGCCAAGGCCACCGGGCGTAAATACGTGCGCATGGCCCTGGGCGGCATGCGCGACGAGGCCGAGATCCGGGGCCACCGCCGCACCTACATCGGCGCGATGCCGGGCAAGGTGCTGCAGAGCCTGTCCAAGGTCGGTACCCGCAACCCCTTGTTTTTGCTGGATGAAATCGACAAGCTCGGCACGGATTTTCGAGGCGACCCCTCCAGCGCTCTGCTGGAGGTGCTGGACCCTGAGCAAAACCACAAGTTTGGCGACCACTATGTCGAGGTCGACTTTGACCTGAGCGACGTGATGTTTGTGGCCACCTCCAACTCGATGAATATCCCGCCAGCCTTGCTGGACCGCATGGAGGTCATCCGTCTGTCGGGCTATACCGAAGACGAGAAAACCAGTATCGCCCTCAAATACCTGTTGCCCAAGCAATTGAAGAACAACGGTGTCAAAGATGCCGAGCTGTTGGTGGGCGAAGACGCGGTGCGTGACATCGTGCGCTACTACACCCGTGAGGCCGGGGTTCGCTCGCTCGAGCGGGAACTGTCCAAGATCTGCCGCAAGGTGGTCAAGGGGCTTCAGCTCAAGAAGATGCTGCCTCAGGTCAAGGTCACGGCGGACAACCTCAATGATTTTCTGGGGGTGCGTAAGTATTCTTATGGGCGCGCTGAGCAGCAAAACCAAGTGGGGCAGGTGGTCGGGCTCGCCTGGACCGAAGTCGGTGGTGATTTGCTGACCATTGAAGCCGCCATGATGCCGGGTAAGGGCGTGATCACACGTACCGGCTCGCTCGGTGACGTCATGAAGGAATCGGTGGAGGCAGCCCGCACCGTGGTGCGCAGCCGTTCGCGCCGCCTGGGCATCAAGGATGAGTTTTTCGAAAAGAAAGACATCCACATCCATGTGCCCGACGGCGCCACGCCCAAGGATGGCCCCAGCGCGGGTGCTGCCATGACCACTGCCTTTGTATCGGCCATGACCGGTATCCCGGTACGCAGCGATGTCGCCATGACCGGTGAAATCACCCTGCGTGGCGAGGTCACCGCCATCGGCGGCTTGAAAGAGAAGTTGCTGGCGGCACTGCGTGGCGGCATCAAGACCGTGCTGATCCCGGAAGAAAACGCCAAGGATCTGCAGGACATTCCAGAAAACGTCAAAAACGGCTTGGAAATCGTGCCTGTGCGCTGGATCGACAAGGTCCTGGAAGTGGCGCTTGAACGCATGCCCACCCCCTTGCCGGATGACGAGCCATTGGTGGTTGCTGCGGCTGAGGTAGTGGTTCCGGCCGAGTTGCTTGGGTCGGTCAAGCATTGATTGGACAAGGCGCAATTTTTTTGCGGCAGCCCCGAGCAGCCGCAAATTTATCGCTATAATTTGAAGCTTGAAATGCGGGAATAGCTCAGTTGGTAGAGCGCAA
>CAJAXU010000237.1 GCA_903948045.1 uncultured beta proteobacterium
CCGTGGTGGTGGTGCGGTTCAAGTCCTTTTCAGGCATGGCTGGCGTTATTGCCTTGGCTTTAATCGTTATTCCCATTGTGATCAGAACCACCGAGAACATGCTTCAGTTGGTGCCGTCTGGCCTGCGTGAGGCTGCTTATGCACTCGGCGCACCCAAGTGGAAGGTCATTCTCAGCATCACGCTACGCGCTTCAAGTGCTGGAGTTGTGACTGGTGTGTTGCTGGCGATCGCAAGAATTGCTGGTGAAACCGCTCCATTGTTGTTCACGGCCCTGAGCAACCAGTTCTGGACTGCGAGCTTGGGTGAGCCAATGGCGAGTTTGCCAGTGACCATTTTCAAGTTTGCCATGAGCCCCTACGAGAACTGGCAAAAGCTGGCCTGGGCCGGTGTTTTCATCATCACGGTCACCGTGCTAGGACTCAATATTCTCGCGCGGGTATTGACCCGTAGCAAGATTTAGCTCTTTCAGCGATTTAGAAAATAGCCTCCCTCTGATTGGATTGCCATGAATGCTGTAAACGCAACGCTGGACCGGCCGAAGATTGCCGTCAAAAATCTGGACTTTTATTATGGAAAATTTCACGCCCTGAAGGACATCAACCTAGAAATTCCTGAGAAAAAGGTAACAGCCTTTATTGGGCCCTCTGGTTGTGGAAAGTCGACGCTGCTGCGCGTTTTTAACCGGATGTTTGAGCTCTATCCGGAGCAGCGTGCAGAAGGTGAGATATTGCTCGACGGCGAGAACCTGCTGACCAGCAAGGAGGACGTTGCCCTGCTGCGTGCCAAGGTTGGCATGGTGTTCCAAAAGCCCACGCCATTTCCAATGTCAATTTATGACAATGTGGCTTTCGGCGTCAAGTTGTTTGAGTCGCTGAATGCTACTGACCTAGAAGAGCGTATTGAATGGGCCTTGAGAAAGGCAGCGCTGTGGAC
Source organism: uncultured beta proteobacterium (assembly GCA_903948045.1). Lineage (GTDB taxonomy): Bacteria > Pseudomonadota > Gammaproteobacteria > Burkholderiales > Burkholderiaceae_C > Rhodoferax. The sequence goes on from CAJAXU010000237.1 coordinate 935, forward strand.
TGAAGTCAAGGACAAATTGCATCAAAGCGGCTCAAGCTTGTCAGGTGGGCAACAGCAGCGCTTGTGCATTGCTCGGGGCATTGCCATCAAGCCGGAGGTATTGCTACTGGATGAACCCTGCTCTGCACTGGACCCGATTTCAACGGCCAAGATCGAAGAGCTGATCACCGAGCTCAAGTCGGATTACACAGTGGTGATCGTGACCCATAACATGCAGCAAGCTGCTCGTTGCAGTGACTATACCGCCTATATGTACCTGGGCGACTTGATTGAGTTCGGTGCCACAGAGCAAATCTTTTTCAAGCCGAACCGTAAAGAAACTGAAGATTACATCACCGGCCGCTTTGGATAAGGATCTGTCATGCCCGAAAAACATCTCTCCACCCAATTCGACAGCGAGTTAAGCGCTGTCTCCAGCCGGGTCATGGAGCTCGGTGGATTGGTTGAATCGCAGATTCGCCAAGCCATTTACGCGCTGTCCCAATTTAGTGCAGAAGTTGCCAACGAGGTCTCAGCGGCAGAGGCAAGGGTTAATGCCATGGAGGTTGACATTGACCGGGAGCTCTCCAGCATCATTGCCCGCAGACAACCGACTGCACGGGACTTGCGATTGTTAATTGCTATCTCCAAGACGACGGCGAACCTTGAGCGGGTCGGTGACGAAGCTGAAAAAATAGCGCGAATGGTGCGATCCATCATAGACAGCGGTGCGCCACGCTCGCTACCTTCGCTTGAATTGCGGGTAGCTGCCGATCTCGCTTCTGGCTTACTGCGAAAAGCGCTCGATGCCTTTGCCCGCCTGGACACTCAGGCCGCTGTGTCCATCCTGAAAGAAGACGATCAGATCGACCGTGAATTTGATGGTTTTGTACGCAAGTTGGTCACCTACATGATGGAAGACCCGCGCATGATTTCGCCAAGTCTGGATTTGCTTTTCCTGGCCAAAGCGATCGAGCGCATTGGCGACCACGCTAAGAATATCGCGGAGTTCATTATCTATGTGGTCAAAGGCGCAGATGTGCGCCACACGTCGATGGAACAAATTGAATCGGTGGTGAAATGAGGCAGCAGCCTGGTGTGCTGATTGTTGAGGATGAGCCCGCGATTGCCGAGTTGATCGCCGTGAATTTGCGGCATAACGGCTTCAGACCCATCTGGGCGATGGACAGTACCTCGGCACAATGCGAGTTGGATGCAGTACTTCCCGACGTCATCCTGCTCGATTGGATGCTGCCTGGTGAGAGTGGTTTAACGCTGGCCAAGCGCTGGCGTGCCAATCCGCGCACCAAAGGGGTTCCCATCATCATGCTGACCGCGCGCGGCGATGAAGTTGACCGCGTGGCCGGCCTTGATGCTGGCGCCGATGACTACATTGCCAAGCCGTTTTCCACCAAGGAGCTGCTGGCCCGGGTGCGTGCTGTACTGCGACGCCGTGCCCCTGAGCAGGTGGGTGGTACGGTGGCAATTGCTGGCCTGTCACTTGATGCATCGACCTACCGGGTGACCTTTATGGATCAGATGTTGAAATTAGGTCCGACCGAGTTCAAGTTGCTGCATTACTTCATGAACCATGCCGAACGCGTGCACAGCCGGTCACAACTCCTGGATAAGGTTTGGGGCGACCATGTCTTCATCGAGGAGCGTACTGTGGATGTGCACGTCAAGCGCTTGCGCGAAGCGCTTGGTACGACGGCTGGTCAAATGATCGAGACCGTGCGAGGTGCCGGTTATCGGTTAACGGGACAAGTTACTCCGGTGGTCCGCTCGCAAGTCAATGTCTGAATCAGGACCCGTGGTGTTCCGCCCCGATTGGGTAAGGGCGGAGTCATGATTTTGCGTATCGCTGTTTTTTTGGGACTTCAACTGGCCGGGGGGGTGTGCGGTTGGCTGGCCCTGCCTGACCGAGCTGCGGTGGGAGCACTGGCTGGCGTAGTGGCCGCCGGCATCGGCTGGGTTTCGGCCGATGCGTACCGCGGCGCTCGCTTACTTCGGTGGGTTCGCGCAGGCGATGCATCGCTGGACGCGCCGTCCAATGGCCTGTGGGGCGAGATTGCCGAGCGTGTGCGCCGTCTGGTCCGAGCCAGGGAAAGGCTCACCAGAGACAGCCAGGATCGGTTGAATGATTTCCTGGGTGCGCTTCAAGCCTCGCCAAATGGCGTAGTACTTCTCGATGGGCAGGGAAGAATCGAGTGGTTTAATCACTCTGCGTCCCAGCACTTCGGACTCGATGCCCGGCGCGATATGCAGCAATACTTCGGTAATCTGGTGCGCGATCCGGCCTTTGCGGCCTATTTTGCGGGACTGGACTATGGACATGAGTTATCGGTTCCAGGGCGTGGCAGAACGCCTTTGCGTCCGGTCAGTCTCTCCCTGCAATTGCACCCCTACGGCGAGGGAAGATTGCTGTTGCTGTCGCGCGACGTGACAGCGCTTCAGCAGGCGGAGGCGATGCGCCGAGATTTTGTTGCCAACGTCTCGCATGAGATTCGCACACCTCTGACTGTCCTCGGCGGCTTCGTCGAGACCCTCCAAACCTTGTCGCTCACGGAGCCAGAGCGCGAGCGCTACTTGGGCATGATGGCCTTGCAGGCGCAACGCATGCAAACGCTAGTGAACGATCTGTTGACGCTCTCGCGGCTGGAGGGTAGCCCGCCGCCGGGTCTGGCAGACTGGCTGTCAATGCCCCTGCTCATGGCCCAATTGGAACGCGAGGCGAGAGCACTGTTGGCCGTACTCGCCGACAAGACAGGCAGAGAACTGACATTGGTGTTTGATAGTCAGTGTCAGTGCGAGCTGAGTGGATCGTCGAGCGAGCTATTGAGTGCCACCAGCAATCTGGTGAGCAATGCTGTCAGATACACCCCGCCCAACGGTGAGGTTCACGTTTGCGTGGCGCCTTTGCAGGATGGAAGCGTCGAGTTTTCTGTGCGGGATACAGGCCCGGGCATTGCGCCCGAGCATATTCCTCGACTGACCGAGCGTTTTTATCGCGTTGACCGCAGTCGATCCCGTGATACGGGTGGGACCGGACTGGGCTTAGCCATTGTCAAGCACGTGGCACAACGCCACGGGGCAGAGTTGACCATCGCCAGCACGCCTGGTCAGGGTTCCAGATTTAGCATCATTTTCCCGGTTGAGCGCGTTCGCCAACTCGCCTGACACAACGCCAGTTCTACGGTTTTGGTACCACCTGGCGCTGGTAAATCAGAAAATTGTCGTTGCCGTCAGTCGGGTGACTTTGCTGCGCAAAAAGCATCCATGACGACAGCTCAATTGTGGTGGCCATTGAGCCAGCAATATCTCGATTGACAATCAGCCAGCGGCAACTAGTGGCGTCGCTCGCGGCCTTCATCGGCAGGGTGCCATGCACGCGAAAGGCAGTGATTTGCCCGGCGGTCAGTCCAAAGTTGTGCGCACAGTCGCCGGCCTGCACTGGATGTATCGTGCGCAGGGTACGCTGCACCAGCGGTGCATAGCTGCGCGCGTAGTCCAGTAGGGGCAACCACAGCGTCATCAGGAGCAGCCAGCAGAGGGCGGCGCCACCGGCGGGCAGCACCATACTTTTCCAGATTGCAGCTCGGTGTCGGCCGGCGCGCCACTTGACCAGCCAGAACCAGGCTAAGCTGGCTGCGAGTGCGAATAGAAATGGGGCCGCCGAAAAGCTTGGCACAAAACCGGGCGCCAAGCGCTCCACATTGGCTGCCGGCTGCCAAGGAACCCCGGTTTGCATGGCGATCCACACCAGCCAAATGATGAAGGCACAACCAGAAAAAAACAGGAGCGTGAACCAGTCGATTAATGAAGCTACGGTTCGCTGGAGTGTTGGCAGGGCAAAAGCTGCGAGCGTTGCAAGGGCCGGCAATGCCAGCAGCAGGGTGCGTTCGGGTGAAGCCGTTGCGATGGTCGTACCCAGGGAGACCGCGACAAACCACAACGGCAAGGCCAGGTGCCGGCTCGGCAGGCGCAGCTCGCGCACCAAGTGACGCCGCCACCGCCACAAGGTCCAAATGGCTAGCGGCCAGGCCGGCCAGGTAAACCAGACCAGGAGGTTGCCAATGCCAAGCCAGCTTTCTCCATTGGTAGGTGGCAGGGCAATGCGCCAACGCCAAAGGTGCATGGCGCTGGCGAGCCATGCGGCCAGCAGAGTCAAAACGACCATGCTTGCAGCCTGCAGTCTCGCCTGACGGATATCGGCCGGTTCTTTGCTTGTGTCGAGCAGCAACGTCATTGAGCCACCTAAGCCCAACAGAACGGCGTAAGCAGGCGCACCTGAGAGCACCAGCCCGAGCAAACCCACCGCAGTGGCAAACAGTGGTGGGCCGCGGCGATTGGGTAACGCCGCAAATCCATAGAAGGTCAGTACAGAAAAACCAAGTTGCGCCAGGATGGCTGTTGTTTCATGGGCTGGCTGAGCCAGCCCGAGGCAGGCAATCAGCGCCAGCAAGGCGCCATCCGCCAATGCGCGAGCGTAATCGGCAGGCATGGCTTCGCCGCCAAAGGCAAAGGGTAGGGGCTGCGCCTGCGGGCTCCGGGCCAGCTGGTAAGTGCCGTACCAAGTGCCGATCAGTGTCAGGATCAGGAGGCTGATAAAAGGGATTCTTGCGGCAAATTCGACGCTCACCCCAGGCGGCGCCAACTGGATAGCCCAAGCTCCTAGCCAATAGGGCAACAACGCATTCACCTCGGGCGTTATGCCCATGACTTGTGGGGCCCACCACGCCGTTTCGCCAGCTGCCAAGGCCATCATGTAGCCCAAGGCGGTGATGTCGTCCGACCGCCATGGCGCACGACCGATAAAGCCCGGAAGTACGTAGGCCAGACAAAACAGCAGCAGTGCGGTGCGAGGCAGCCGCCGTACAGCAGCCTGAGCCACGATTGCTGGGTTGGGTCGATTCATATCGAACAAAAAAAGGCAGCTCGGTAAACCGGGCTGCCTTTATTGGGGAACTGTTCCGCCGGCTTACTTGGCCGCAGTCTTACCAAAACGATTGCGGAAGCGCTCAACCCGTCCGCCCATGTTGTCCACAGACTTTTGAGTGCCTGTGTAAAACGGGTGCGATTCGCTGGATGTATCAAGTTTGTACAGTGGCAATTCGCGGCCATCTTCCATCTTGATCATCTCTTTGGCATTCGCGCAGGAGCGGGTGACAAATTTGAACCCATTGGACAGGTCCATAAAGCACACGTCGCGGTAATTGGGGTGGATGCCAGTTTTCATTGTTTCTCCATCAGTTGCGTCAGCCGCGTCAGGCCCTCGGGCAAACCATCGCCCAATTCAAAACCTAACGTACTTGTCGCTTAGAGAAAAGATTATAGACTAGCCGCCGCGGCGCATCATGTCGAAAAATTCGCTGTTTGTCTTGGTGGCGCGCATTTGCTTGAGCACCATTTCCATGGCCTCGATCTCGTCCATGTTGTATAGGAATTGCCGCAGGATACGGGTCTTTTGCAGGATTTCCGGTTGCAATAACAGTTCTTCCCGGCGGGTGCCGCTGCGGTTGAGCTGAATTGAAGGAAACACGCGCTTTTCATAGAGGCGCCGATCAAGGTGGATTTCCGAATTGCCCGTGCCCTTGAATTCCTCAAAAATCACTTCGTCCATGCGACTGCCAGTGTCGATCAGGGCGGTGGCGATGATGGTCAGTGAGCCGCCTTCTTCAACATTGCGCGCGGCGCCCAGGAAGCGCTTCGGGCGCTGCAGTGCATTTGAATCCACACCGCCTGTCAGGACCTTGCCGCTGGATGGCACCACATTGTTGTAGGCGCGCGCGAGGCGGGTGATGGAGTCCAGCAGGATGACGACGTCTTTTTTCAGTTCCACCAGCCGCTTGGCGCGCTCAATCACCATTTCAGCCACGTGCACATGGCGAGCAGCGGGCTCGTCGAAGGTTGAAGCGATCACTTCACCTTTGACGGTGCGTTGCATTTCTGTTACTTCTTCCGGGCGCTCGTCGACCAGCAACACCATCATGTGGATGTCAGGGTAATTGGCAGAGATGGCGTGAGCGATGTGCTGCATCATCACCGTTTTGCCGCTCTTTGGTGGCGCCACTAGCAAGGCGCGTTGCCCCTTGCCAATGGGCGCAATGATGTCAATGACGCGGCCCGTGATGTTTTCCTCGCTCTTCACGTTTTCCCGTTCCAGACGCATCTGCACTTTGGGGAACAGCGGCGTCAGGTTTTCAAACATCACCTTGTGTTTGTTGTCCTCCGGGCCGCCGCCATTGACGCGGTCCAGCTTGTTCAGAGCAAAGTAGCGCTCCCCGTCTTTTGGGGTGCGCACTTCGCCTTCGATCATGTCGCCGGTGTGCAGGTTGAAGCGGCGCACCTGGCTGGGGCTAATGTAGATGTCATCCGTGCTGGCGGTGTAGCTGGTATCTGGGCTGCGCAGGAAGCCAAAGCCATCGGGAAGGATTTCAAGCACACCATCGGCAATGATTTGTTCACCCGTTCGCGCGCGCTTCTTGATGATGGCAAACATCAGCTCTTGTTTGCGCATCCGGCCGGTATTTTCAATTTCAAGCTCTTCGGCCTGTTTGAGGACTTCGGACACATGCAGTGCCTTGAGTTCGTTTAAGTGCATGAATTGGCCCCAAAAGGGTTGAACAAAGGAAATGCCGGGGGAGGTTTGGGGAGGTACGGGACGGTAGCCGCAACCTCAGGGTTCTAAACCAGGAACTCGAACCAACCTGGGATGGAGGTCGGCGAACGATCAGAATTATGACAGGAAAAATTTGGCTGGCTTGAGAACAAGCAAAACGCAAATGGACACGGCAAGCGGCGCCCCCGGCTTGGCCAGCAGCAGCGGCCGGACGGCCACTGCTAGCAGGCCGGCTACTTCAAGCCAGCTGCTGGTCAATGAAGGCGGTCATTTGCGCCTTGCTCATGGCCCCCACCTTGGTGGCCGCCAATTGCCCGTCCTTGAACAACATCAGGGTCGGGATACCGCGAATACCAAATTTAGCCGGGATATCCCGGTTTTCATCCACGTTCATTTTGGCGATTTGAAGTTTGCCGGCGTAGGCTGCCGAGACTTCATCCAAAATTGGCGCAATCATCTTGCAAGGACCGCACCACTCTGCCCAATAGTCGACCAAGACAGGCTGGCTCGACTGCAGCACGTCCGCTTCGAAAGATGTGTCGGTGACGTGTTTGATGAGTTCGCTTGCCATGGTATGTCCTCAGGTCGGGTGATCGATACGGTTAAAGTGGGGAAATTGTGACAGAAACCAAGGCCCAGTACGTCGTGTCGTTGACCAATGCCTGAAATAGCCAAAAAGCATCATGCTGAATTGGCATGGGACAGTGCCATGGCGCAGCTGCATGCCGAGTTGGTGCGGCGGTGCGTGCATCCGTCGCGTGCGGTTGTGTTGCTCCCCTTTGCCCAGCTGATGGCAGAGGCTCAGCGCGCATGGCTGCAGCGTCTGACTGCCAGCACGCTACAGGCGCATTTTGTGCCGCGTTTTGAAACCACCAGCAACTGGTCACGCAGCCTGGGTGCAACCGCACTCGAGTCAGATGACTTACGGCTGGATGCGGCACGCGACGTGCTGACGGCGGCGTCGCTCTTGGGCCGAGCCGGGCTGGGTGAGCATCAGGCCGTGTTGGCGCCTCGTGTGATGGAGGCGGCCTGGAGTTTGGTTCGGGTCGGTGCTGCGGTTTTGCCGGCGCAGCGAGCGGGGTGGGCAGCGTCCCTGGCGCCGGCCTTGGTGGCCGGCATGGCCGATTCGGTTTTGACGATGGAAGCCGCAGCAGCACGACTGGCTTTCGCTTGGGTGGGGGGGTCTTCCTTCGCAACCGACGCGGTTTTTGGTGGCGAGCCCGAGCTGCTGGTTGTGCTGGAGGGCTTTCAGGACGAAGGCTTGACTCAGGCGCTGATGGCGCAGTTGGGTACTCGTGCCTTTACTCTGACACTGCTGCCTAACACGATTCAGTCACTAGGTCAGGTCAACCTGCATGCAGCGCAGGATTTGCAGGAGGAGGCCGATCGAGCCAGCGCCTGCGTGCTGAGTCACATCGAGGCGGGTCGTGTTCCCGTGGCACTGGTGGCGCAGGACCGCGTGCTGACGCGTCGGGTGCGGGCTATGCTGGCTGAACGTGGTGTTGCTGTGCGCGACGAGACCGGTTGGACGCTCTCGACGACGCGCGCTGCGGCCTCCCTGATGGCGCTTTTGCGTGCCTGTCTCTGGGATGCCAGTGCTGATCAGGTGCTGGACTGGCTTAAGCAGGCTCCCGTGTTTGACGCCATGCAGGTGTCGGCGCTGGAGGCCCGGCTACGGCGGCGGGGTACCCGTGATTGGCAAGTGCCGACGCCCGACGACGGCCTGGGCCTGCAAATTCAGGCAGTGCGGGAGAGTCTTCAGGCCGCGCGACCGCTCTCGCGTTGGCTGGCCGACCTGCGTTCTGCCTTGCAAGGCAGCGGGCAATGGCCGCATTTGCTGCAGGACGCAGCGGGGCAGGCGGTGCTGGATTGCCTACGGCTGCGCCCTGGCGCAGAACATGAGTTTGACGACGTAGCAACGCGAATGGGGTTGTCGGCCTTGATCGGCTGGGTCAACCAGGCCTTGGAGAGCGAGAGCTTCTCGCCGCCTCACCCGGCGCACGCGCAAGTGATTATGTTGCCGCTCACGCAGTTGTTGGGGCGGCCCCTGGCGGCAGTGGTTTTTCCGGGCTGCGATGAAGTGCGCCTGCCGGTGTCGCCCGAGCCACCCGGACCCTGGACGCCGGCCCAGCGCTTGCTGCTCGGGCTGCCGTCGCGGGAGCGGCTGGCCTTGGCGCTCAGGTCGGCCTGGCAGTACGCCCTGCAGTTCCCCCACATTGATATTCTTTGGCGGACCAGTGAGGGCGGCGAGAGCTTGCTGCCCTGTGCTTTGGTGCAGCAATTGCAGCTGGATCTATTGCCCTGCCTGGCGGCTGACCCCCGAGCGAGGCGTCGGCTCCTGCCGCAGCCCAACCGCCGGCCATTGCCCAGCGCACAGCGCCTGCCGCTGTCCCGACTGTCGAGCTCGGCCTACGAGGACCTGCGACGCTGCCCTTATCGGTTTTTTGCCCTGCGCCTGCTGCGGCTGCAAGAGGTGGATGAGCTGGACGCCGAACTGGACAAGCGCGATTTTGGAAATTGGTTGCACGCGGTGCTGGGGTATTTCCATGAAGCGCTGGCTGCTACGCCGAGCGCAGGCTTGTCGGCTCGATTGGCGATCATGCAATCGGCGGCCGAGGCGAGTACGCGGGAGTTGGGGCTGTCGCCCGCTGAATTTTTGCCTTTTGCGGCAGCATGGCCGCGTATCCGGGCCGGCTACCTGGTCTGGCTGACCGAGCACGAGGCTGCGGGCGCATGCTTCCGTGCGGCAGAGGTCAGGCGTGAACGACCGCTGGGCCAGCTGACCCTGGTCGGTCAGATTGACCGCGTGGACCGGCTGGCCGACGGCAGCGCACTGTTGCTGGATTACAAAACTGAGGCCCGCCAGACCACCGCGCAGCGAATCAAGACGCCGCTGGAGGACACCCAATTGGCGTTTTATGCGGCCCTGTTGGATGAAGACCGGGTGACGTCGGCCTACGTCAATGTGGCTGAAAAGGCGGGAACCCGGAGTTACGCGCAGCCTGGTATTGAGGCGCTGCGCACTCAATTGCTCGTGGGCATTGCGTCAGATGTGGCGCGCATGGCTGCTGGTGAGGTTCTGCCGGCCATCGGTTCAGGGCAAAGTTGTGACTACTGCGCGGCGCGCGGCTTGTGTCGGAAGGATTTTTGGCAGGACGGTGTTGTGCGTGGGGGCTTGTCGCATGGATGAACCACAAGCCGCCTATGAGCACAACGGCCGCCCGGTCAGCGCCGCGGCCTTTTACGCCGTGGCCTGTGACCCGCGGCGCAGTGTGGCGGTGGAGGCCTGCGCCGGCGCCGGCAAAACCTGGATGTTGGTGTCCCGCATCGTGCGCGCATTGCTGGAGGGGGTGGACCCAAACGGCGGCGGTCTTAGGGTGCAGCCCCACGAGATTTTGGCAATCACCTTCACCAAACGTGCTGCCGGCGAGATGCGTCAGCGCCTGCAGACCTGGCTGGCTGAATTTGCCTCAGCCAGTCCCGCGCAACTGGCTGAGGCCCTGCAGACGCGTGGCATTGAGGGTCAAAATGGCTCGCAGGCCTTGTCGCGTCTAGCGGAGCAGCTATCAAATTTATATCAAATGGTACTTGCCAGCGGTCGGCAGGTGCAGGTGCGAACCTTCCATAGTTGGTTTGCCGCTTTGCTGCGCGGTGCGCCGCTCGCGGTGTTGCAGGAGATGGGTTTGCCGCCGCACTATGAGCTGCTGGAAGACGATGCGCCGGCCAAGGCGCTGGTGTGGCGTCGTTTTTACTCAGGCCTGGCCGCCGACAGTGTGGCGGCGGGGCATCTGAAGGCTGATTTCGATGCGCTGGTCTTCGCCCACGGTCGGTTCCAGACCGAAAAGGCGCTGGATGCTGCGCTGGACAAGCGCACTGAGTTCGGTCTGGCCGATGCGCATCGCGTTGTCCAGCGTTCGGTGCTGCATTTCACGGTGCAGTACCCCGAGTACGCTGATTTGGCCATACCCGAAGACTTTTGGAGCCAGCGCCCGACTGAGCGTCAGGTGATGCTGCAAGCGGCTGTGGTGTTGGGTCGCGCAGCGGCTAGGACTTTTTCGGAAAAGGGCGTGGCGCTGGAGGCCGCCCTGGCCGAGAATGATGTGGACGGCATTACGGCGGCGCTGTTGACCGACAAGGGACAGGGGCGCAAGTTCAGCGACAAGCTATTAGGTATCGAGCAGGTCCGTGCCGCGCAGACCCTGGTGCTGCGTTGGGTCGGTGCCCGCCAGCAACATGCGGCCTGGCTCTACCAGCAACGCTTGACCCGCCTGACGCGCCGGTTGATTGAGGATTTCGCGGCTCTCAAGCGGGAGCGCGGCTGGGTTGACATGAACGATGTCGAGCGAGCCGCGCTGGTCATGCTGGCCGACCCGGTGTTGTCGGGTTGGGTGCAGGAGCGCTTGGATGCGCGCATCAAACACCTGTTGATTGACGAGTTTCAGGACACCAACCCCTTGCAATGGCAGGCGCTGCGCAGCTGGCTCAGCGGCTATGCTGGGGCGGGAGGACAGCGGCCGAGTGTGTTTCTGGTGGGCGACCCGAAACAGAGCATCTATCGTTTCCGTCGGGCCGAGCCGCAGGTATTCCAGGCGGCGCAGGCTTTTGTGCGGGATGGTTTGGGTGGCGATCTGCTCAGCTGTGATCACACGCGGCGTAATGCGCGAACGGTGATTGCGACGGTCAACCAAGTGATGGGGCAGGCCGTCCTTACTGACGCCTATCCGGGGTTTCGGCTGCACACCACGGATTCTGTTCACGTCGGTTTGGTGCAAAAACTGCCGCAAACACCACGCGTGCCGGCCCGTAGCAGCGCTGAGGCTGACCCCATGCCAGCCGAGAGTGAGCATTGGCGTGACAGCTTGCTGACACCCCGTGAGTTACCGGAGGACAGCCTGCGCGCCCAAGAGGCGCGGCAGGCAGCGGCTTGGATCGCGCAGCAGCTCGCCGCCTGGCAGGCTTCAGGCAGCGACCTCGGTCCTGCCGATGTGATGGTTCTGTCGCGTAAGCGGGCTGGTTTGGTGCCGCTGCAGGACGAGTTGCGCCGCCTGCAAATTGCCGCCTACGTCGGTGAGAAATGCGATTTGATTGAGTGCTGCGAAGTGCAGGATATGGTGGCACTGCTAGATGTGCTGGTGTCACCCCAGCATGACCTGTCATTGGCCCGTGCCTTGAAATCGCCCCTGTTCGGCCTGGATGATTCGGCCTTGGTGTCGTTGGCAGTGGCACGCCGGGATGAACCGATAACCTGGTTTTCCTTGCTACAAAAAACGCAGCTTAAAACCTATGATGGACGAGAGGTTTCGGCCGATTTGATGCGATGGAAAGTGTGGCTGGAGACCTTGCCGCCGCACGATGCTCTGCAAGCCATTTACACCGATGGCGACGTGTTAGCCCGCTTTGCGGTGGCCGCGCCGCCAAGTCAACGCGATACGGTGCTGGCTAATTTGCGGGCTTTGCTGGGTGTATCGCTTCAACTTGGGGGCGGCCGCTACGCCACGCCGTATGCTTTTGTGCGCGTCCTCAAAGCAGGTGGGGTACTGGCGCCACCGGCGCCGGCCTCGCAAGCCGTGCGATTGCTGACCGTGCATGGCGCCAAAGGCCTTGAAGCGCATGTTGTGCTGCTGCTCGATGCCGACTCGCCGGAACGCAAGGCCGAGACCATGGGTGTCTTGGTCGACTGGCCGGGCGAGGCGCCGGCACCAGCGCGTTTCGTTTTTCTCGCCAGTGAGAGTGAGCCGCCAGCTTGCGTGGTCGACGCGCTGGCCGTTGAGCGACGTGAACGTGAGCGGGAAGAGCTGAACACCTTGTATGTGGCCATGACGCGGGCCCGCCATACCTTGGCCCTCTCCAGCATCGAGCCCCATCAGCCAACGGGGGGCAGCTGGTGGAGCCGGCTGGCGTCGTTGGCAGATGCCGCCGCCATTGGAGCGCCCCCCGTCCCTGGGAGCGACACCCCTGACTTGGCGATGGCGTTAGATAGCTTTGACCTCATGACCTTGCCCCAATGCCCAACTGCACCAGAACTGCCAAGCCATGGGTCCCGCTTGGATGGCGAGTTGCCTGTAGGTGATGCTGCTTCGGCCGCCGCCGATTCCCTGCTGGCACGCTTGGGTCTGGCGCTGCACCGAATGCTGGAGTGGGGTAACAGTTCGGCGCCAGCGGTGCGCGCTGCAGCGCAGGAATTCGGCCTGGATGCTGAACAGGGTGCACTGGCAGCCATGATGGCGAAAGCAATTGTCCAAGGTGAGGCTGCCTGGGCTTGGGACCCAAAGGTGCTGGCGTGGGCCGGCAATGAAGTGACGTTGATCCACCAGGGGCAAACCCTCAGATTGGACCGGTTGGTACAACGCCGTGACCCCGGTCATTCGGGTCATTGGTGGGTGCTGGATTACAAATCGACGCCGACGCCCCAGCAGCAGCCTGCCTTGGTAGCGCAGTTGCGGCAATACCAGGTCGCGGTGCAAGCCGCTTGCCCGGGTGCGGTGGTGCACGCCGCTTTTTTGACGGCGCGTGGCGCCATGATGGTATTGGAGCAAGACAATGAAATCTGACCCACCGCGAAAAGTGCTGGTCATTGGTGGAGGCCCGGCTGGGCTGATGGCCGCTGAAGTGCTGTCGGCTGCTGGCGTGGCGGTAGAGCTGTTTGACGCCATGCCCTCGGTTGGACGAAAGTTCCTGCTGGCCGGCAAAGGGGGGCTCAACCTGACCCACTCAGAGCCGATCGAGCGCTTTGAAGGCCGGTTTGGCGTGCGGCAGGCGGTGCTCTCGCCCTTGCTGCAGGTCTTCGGTCCCGCGGCGTTGCGTGCTTGGGCCAGTGCGTTGGGCATCAGCACCTTTGTCGGCAGTTCGGGCCGGGTCTTCCCAACAGACATGAAGGCCGCACCCTTGCTGCGCGCCTGGCTGCATCGGCTGCGTCACCCGGCCAGCGGCGTGGGTGTGCAGTTTCATATGCGGCACCGTTGGACTGGCGCGCTGACGCAGCGCGAAGGAATCGGCATCACGTTGGGGTTCGCCACCGCGGCGGGCCAGCTTGAAGCCACTGGCGACGCTGTGGTGTTGGCATTGGGCGGGGCCAGCTGGGCTCGGCTCGGGTCTGATGGGGCCTGGGTGCCGCATCTGGAAGCTCGTGGTGTAGCCGTGGCCCCGCTGTTGCCCAGCAACTGCGGCTTTGACCGTACCGGGGGATGGAGCCCGTATTTCAGGGACCGCTTTGCTGGGCATGCCTTCAAATCGGTGGCGATTGAGGTGGCATCAGAGTCGGGCATTGCATTTCGGCGAATGGGCGAGTTCGTCGCCACCGCCAGCGGGGTAGAAGGCAGCCTGGTCTACGCGGCCTCCAACCTATTGCGTGACAACATCCGGCAAAACGGGCAGGCAACATTCATGCTGGACCTGTTGCCCGGTCTGAGTGCTGAGCGGGTCGCTGCTGAAGTCAAGCACCCCAGAGGCTCGCGGTCACTGTCGAGCCACCTCAAAAGTCGTCTCGGGCTGGACGGCATCAAAATGGCCGTGCTCCATGAGTGCCTGACCAAGGCGCAGCTGCATGACCCGATCGCCTTGTCCGCCGCCATCAAGGCTTTACCCATGACGTTGGTCGCTCCCCGCCCCATTGATGAGGCGATCAGCAGTGCTGGTGGCGTGTGCTTTGAAGCATTGGACACAGCGTTGATGTTGCCCGCCCTGCCCGGGGTGTTCTGTGCCGGCGAGATGCTGGACTGGGAAGCCCCTACTGGCGGTTATTTGCTGACCGCCTGCTTAGCCACCGGGCGGCAAGCCGGGCAGGGCGCGCTGGACTGGTTGCAAACCGATTGAGAGCACGCAGGCCGCACTAAGCTGATTTTTCTCAAGGCTGTTTTCTGCTTGCTTTTTACAGTTCGTTCCCTGTACTGTCATTTGATGTTAGCGGCTGCGTAGGAAGGCGCAAATATGGCGGAGTTCCGCATTGGCGCGGACAAAGGGCAAGGGCCCCGAAGGGCCCTAGAACAAGTGAATGGATAACCGGCTAGTCAGACAGATCTTCGTCATCAAGGGTGGAGTC
>CAJAXU010000238.1 GCA_903948045.1 uncultured beta proteobacterium
CACCGGGGCCAGCGACAACTGGATGCCGTGGGTAACGGCGCTGGCATCGGCAGAAAAAAACATGGTGGCTTTCGTGGCAGTGGGCTAGGGCTGGAGTTTAGGCTTTGGCCCGCCTGCTACAGTCATCCGCCTGACCCAAACCAGCCCAGCCCGCCCGGAAAGCCCTTGCATGAACCTGATTCGCATCGCCGACCTCAGCGCCGCCGACGTACGCGCCATTTGGCGCCTGGTGGCCCAGCCCGCCATGCCGCTGCCTGGCACGGTGGCGTGGTCGTTTGAAGGCAATGGCATCCGCACCCGCACCACCTTCATCCAGGCCTTTCGCGAACTGGGCCTGGCCTTCACCGAGCTGCCCAACCTGCTCAAAACCGGCGAACGCACCCGAGACCTGGCCGGTTACCTAGACCCGTTCTATGCCATGTATGTGGTGCGCGAGTCCAACCACGCCCGGCTGGCCGAGTTTGCAGCCGCCAGCCGGCGGCCGGTCATCAACGCCATGTCCAGTGACGGCCACCCCTGCGAGGTGCTGACCGATGCCTATTTCGTGGAAACCGAGCTGCGCCCGCTCATCGATGCGCACGTCTGCCTGTGGGGCCCGCCGACCAATGTGCTGCGATCCTGGCAGGAACTGGCTGCGCTGCTGGGCTTCCGGCTGACCCATGCCTGTGACGCGGCGTTTCACCAAGCCACGCCCGGCGTGCAATACACCGAGACCTGCCCCACCGACATCGACATCGTCATCACCGACGCCTGGCCGTCTGGGGTGGAGGCGCCAGCCTGGTCGCTGACCGAGGCGCACCTGGCCCAAATGGGCCAGCCCAAGCTGCTGCCCACGCCGCCATTTACGATCGGCCGCGAGCTGGCGTTTGACCCGCTGCACTACGCCGGCTTTACCGGCTACCGGCAAAAAGAGCTGCTGCTGCCGTTGCAAAAGGCCATCCTGCGCTATTGCGCCGGCCAGATTGCTTAATTGGGGTCAGATTCCAATTAATTTCAACCTTCAACGGGCTCGTCGCATCATTGCAGAGTGGTTGCAGCAGTCATAAAATGCAATCATTGCTATCAGTAAAGACTTGGATCATCAATGTCGTCAATCACCGTTCGTAACTTGCCAGAGGAAACACACCGCGCCCTGCGTGTTCGCGCTGCCATGGCCGGCCGAAGCACCGAAGCCGAGGTCAGAGCCATTCTGGAGAGCGTCGCCAGACCAGAAGGCCGTATCAAATTGGGTTCCTTGTTGGCTGACATCGGCCACCAAGCGGGGGGCGTTGAACTTGACATTGAGCGCGACAGGACCCCTGCTGAACCCTTGAGCTTTGAATGATTCTGCTCGATACCAATGTCATTTCTGAGCCCTTGCGGCCTGTGTTAGCGGCTGCGTAGGAAGGCGCAAATATGGCGGAGTTCCGCATTGGCGCGGACAAAGGGCAAGGGCCCCGAAGGGCCCTAGAACAAGTGAATGGATAACCGGCTAGTCAGACAGATCTTCGTCATCAAGGGTGGAGTC
>CAJAXU010000239.1 GCA_903948045.1 uncultured beta proteobacterium
GTTGTCGCACTGTAGGTCGAGCCGATGGTGGCGTAGCTTGAGGTGGTGCTTGCCGTGGCCGCGTTCGAGATCATGTAGTAACCGCGGTTGGTGACCGTGCTGGAAGCCGTCAGCGCGGTCCCGGGCTGATATGCCACGCCGATAGCAGACTCGAATGAGGCCGGCGTGGAGTAGAGCGCGCTGGTGCTCGGTGTGGTGCAGGCGGTAATCCCCGAGCAGGTTGAACCTACGCTGATCACGCTTGCCAGTGTCACCACCACGTTGTAGTAGGTGGTCGATCCAACCACCACGACGGGAATGGCCAGGCGGTTTGTGCTCGGTGTGTAGGTGTCGTAGGTGTCTGTGGCGCTTGTCCCCACGCTGATCACCTGCCCGATCGTTGCCTTCACGTCAGAGTAGAGGGTGTCCCCAACCGCCACCTTGGAGATCGACAGTATGCCGGTGCTGGTGCTGTAGGTGTCAGAAGCAGTTGCGGACTGTGCCAGCATTGAAAGTGCCGCAAGTGTGAAAAGTGAGCTTATCGAAAAACAGGTTCTCATACCATCTCCAGGAAGTCTCTATTCCGAATCCGTGCTTGAACATCAAATAAATGTCGGATTATCTTGATAAATCAAGACGTTGTACCGAATTCAGTTGCAGGTTTGAGTCGGGCATCATAAGGATTATGCTGCCTTCGATCACATTGGTGGTGGCCAGGCAGCGTGCCAGTTCACCAGTGATCCCCAATTCCGCGATTGCGGCCCATTCAATAGCAACAAATACTTGGGTGGAACAGTTAACTGAATATCGCTCCGACAAAGCGGTATTGCGCTAGCTCATTTGCGAAAAAGTTGAAACGCCCCAGGACTAAGCTTGTTTCTGTTGGGGTGATAAATGTGCCTGATGACGAAGGCGATGTGCGGGGCCGCTGATGAGACGCATCTCCGTTCAGCGCAGCAAGCCCGCCGCCCCGGCCAGGCAGGCCAGGCCGGCCACCAGGGTCAGGCGGCGGCGCAGTGGTAGCCAGGCTTGCAGTTTGTAGTAAGGGTAACGGCGCTCGTCCACCAGCAGGCACAGACCCAGCAGCAGGGCCAAGCCGAGCAGCCCCCAGGCCGGCGGCAGCAGCAGCGCCAGCCAGGCCAGCAGGCTGGGCATCACGCCCCACAGGTAGGGCCCAGCCCCAGCACCTGGCAGGTCTCGCATGGCCAGTCCCCAGTGGATGGCGCCGAGAAAGCTGGCAATGGTGGCGCCATAGCTGGCCAGCGCATGGCTGATGGCGCCTTGTTGTCCAGACGCTGGCCACCAGTGCGCCAGCGCCAGCACCACAAATGGGATCAACCCGCCGGCACCGAGCCAGTTGGCCCAGGCCGGAGGCGCGGTCGCCACAGGTGCCGTCATGCCGGGTCAGGCGGCTCAGCGCCCGGCGCCTCGGCCGGGGTGGTGGCAGCGTCGCCCATGGCGGCGGGGGCGCACATGACGCTGCCGTTCCACTTTTGGCCGCACCAGCAGTAGCCGTCGGCATTGATCAAACAGGTACCGGTACCGCAGCAGCGCTCGTCGTCTTCCATGGTGGGGTCTTTCGCAGTTAGAGGGTGGCTCTATTGTCTTCAATCACGGGCGCTGTTGCCAGGGCCGGGGCAATGTCAAAATCGATCATGGCCATGAACCCTGTCAATCCCAAAAAACTGCACTTGAGCAAGTGGACCGCCGTGGTACCCATAGGCCGCAACAAGCACTTCTTGGTGGCCAAGGTGATCCTGCCCGAGCCGCCGGCGCTGGCGGTAGAGTGGGTGGACCTAGAGGCGGTGCACTCCAAAACCATCACCCGCATCGCCTGGCGCGAGCTGCGCGACACCAGCCGCTGGCGGCAGGGCTGGGTTTGAATTACCGGCCACGACCAATGGGATGGACGCTCCCACCTAAGCGGCATCGTAATGTGCCAAAGTGGAGATGCGAATCAACCACTTAAACAGACAGGAGCGTCCGACATGAAGATTA
>CAJAXU010000240.1 GCA_903948045.1 uncultured beta proteobacterium
GCGCGGCATGCCAAACGGAAAGCGCCTGCCAGCGCCCACCATATCGGCCAAGCGCTCCTTGTCCACGGCATTCACATTAAACGGCGGGTTGGCCAGCACAAAGTCAAACTGGCCGGTGGCCTTGTGCGGGTCGTCGTAATAGCTGTTGAGGTTGCCACCGTGGCGAATCTGGCCTTCCAGGCCGTGCACCGCCAGGTTGAGGCGGCACAGGCGGCCGGTTTCGTCGGTCTTTTCCACGCCGCAGATAGCCAGCTCGGCGGCTGGGTTCTTTTGGTGTTCGGCCACAAAGCGGGCAGACTGTACAAACATGCCGCCCGACCCACAGGCTGGGTCCAAAATGCGGCCATGGTAGGGCTCGATGATTTCGGTCAGAAGGCGCACGATGCTGGACGGCGTGTAAAACTCGCCGCCGCCCTGGCCCTCGGTCATGGCGAATTCGCCCAGAAAGTATTCGTAAATGCGCCCGAACGCATCAAAATCCAGCGTGGCCGGTATCTCGGACACTTTTTTCAGCAGCTCTTTGAGTAGGGTGCTGGTGAACAGGTTGAAGGTCTTGGGCAACACACCGGCCAGGGTGGGGTTGTGATGCTCAATGTCGCGCATGGCGGCGTTCACCTTGGCGCCAATGTCCGCTGACTCGGGCAGGGTCAGCAGAAAGTCAAACCGTGCCTCGGGGCTGAGGTAGAGCACGCTTTCGGCCTGGTAGGCGGTGGGGTCGTCCACGCGGCTGCCACGTCGATTGGTGCTGCCAGCGGCTTCCAACCGGGCGCGCAGCGCAGCAAACCGTACTTCGGCAAAGCGCAGAAAGATCAAGCCCAGAATGGGGCCGGAGTATTGCTGGGCTTTGAGGTCTGAATTGGCGCGGAGCTGGTCGGCGGCATCCCACAGGCGCGCCTCGAGCGTGGTGGTGGCGCTGTCTTTTTCGGAAGGGGCGATCCATTGCATGGTGGACTACCTCAGCTGGCCGAGGCCATGGCAGCGGCAGTGCCGCAGCGCCTGCTTGGCGCGGAATGTTGTGATGACCATCGGTCAGTGTCTCCCATGACAATTGGCAACCTGTGGTGGTGCACCCATTTGGCCCGGTCAATTATGGCGGACTGCATGACGGCGCTGTAGCCTGGTTGCCGCCCTGTACAACCTACGCTAGAACGCCCGGGGCTCGCAGCGCGCCTGCGTTTGGCTGGACTCGGCCACCGCCAGGGTGGCCGCCAGGGTGCGGGCACCGTCCAGCACCGAGACCACCGGCGCCTCGTCCAGCCGCACCAGGCGCTGGAAGTGGCTGAGCTGCACCTGATAAGGGTCTTGCACCTTGGGTAACAGCGGGTCGCCCACAATCGGTTTGTCCCACGCCGCCTCGCCTGCGACGCGGGGGCTCCAGGCGCGCAACACTGGCAGCTCCAGGCTGCCCTCGGTGCCGATCAGGCGGTAGGCACTTTGCCCGGTGTAGCCAAAAGACGTGTTCTCGCCGCTGCCCTGCTCCATGGTCCAGGGTGACAGGCCGGCGTCGGTACAGACCAGCGTGCCCAGGCAGCCGTTGTCAAACTCAAAGACGGCGGCCGCCGTGTCTTCCACCGCCAAGCCTCGGTTGGCATGGCTCTTGACGCCACTCACCGCACGGATGTCGCCACACAGGTGGCGCAGCATGTCGATTTCATGGATGGCGTTGATCAGCAGCGGCCCGCCGCCGGGCTGGGTGCGCCAGGCCGTCTGAAAGTAGTCGTCGGGCTTGCGCGTGGCCCACACCACCGAGGCCACCACCAGCCGGCCCAGCCGACCGTCGGCCAGCCATTGCTTGGCCTGCTGCACCACGCCCAGGTAGCGCCGGTGGTGCCCGACCAGGGTCTTGACGCCGCTCTGGCGTACCGCCTGCACCAGGGCAGCCGCTTCGTCCAAGGTCACGGTCACCGGCTTTTCCATCAAAAAGTGAATGCCGCGCTCGCAGCACCACTGGCCCTGCTGCAGGTGCAGGGCGTTGGGGGTCGCGATGATCACCGCTTCAGGTTTGACGCGGTCCAGCATCTCCTGCGCATCGCCAAACCAGGCCGCTGCGCCAATATCAAGCCCAGCCGGGTCAACCACCGGGTCGGCCACGGCCACCAGCTCGGCCGCCTCCGGCATGGCGAGGATGGTCTGGATGTGACGGCGGCCGATCAGGCCGGCGCCCAGCACGGCGATACGCAGTGGTGTCATGGTGTCGTCTTTCAAGATAGGGGTGGCACGCTGCCGCCGGCTGCCGTCAGCGCCTGGCGCCATTCGTCGCGCAGCCAGCGCACGCAAGCCACATTGTTGTCAAAAATTGAATAGGTGTGCCCAGCACCGTAATCGATGGCAGGGATGAACTCGCAGGAGATGTGGCGCATCGGGCTGTGCGGGTGCCTGGCGTGGTGGGCCAGCAAATCCAACAAAACCTGCTTCCAGGGCGCCAGCCGGGCCTCGTCCCAGTCAGCCAGATACTCGCCGGGTTCGGGCTGGGTAAAAGGGTACTGAATGCCACGCCCAAAACTGCCGTCCGGGTGTCGGGCCCAGACATTGACCGGGTTGGCCGGTACCGCCGCCCGGGCGTGGGCGTGGTGCACCAGGTTGGCGTCAATCCAGCGTTTCGCGACATTTCCCGGCTGGGCTGGGTCGAGGATCAGGTGGCCGGCGTCCATGTCAGCCTTCATGCCTTGGACCTGTTGCTCTGCCGGGTTGTCCATTTTGAAGATGACGTGGCTGTGGTCCAGGGTGATATGAAAGGGCAGGCCGCGCTGCGCCACCAGTGCCGCCACCTGCTCCACCCGGCCAAAGTGCTCGGACCACATGTTGACGTGAACCTCGAAGCATGGCACCACGCCTTGACTCATGCCGATGTCAAAGGCCCGCAGGTAGAAGTCTGCCACCTCGCCGTTGGTCAGCCGATGACCATCAGCATGGTGCGTCAGAACCTGGACGTTGTGCACCCTGCTGCCCAGCAAGCGGGCCTTGCTGATATTCTGCTCAAACAGCGCCTCGTCGCGCCCGAGCGTGTAAAACCATCCGCCAGCCAGCACCGACAGGTCCAGGCGCTCAGACGCTTTCAGCAGGTCTGAAAACTCGTCGTCGGTGGGCGTGCGGTCGATGTAGTCAAACACCCCCGCCTCCTTGACCATGCGCACCTTGGTCGCGATGTCGGGGATGTTGGTGTCCTGGTGCGTCGCGCCCCCGGCGGTGCAGCCGAACTTGAGATCGGCACAGTGCCTGACGTTTGCTGTGTTCATCGCCATCGCGGCGGACCGCGCTCCTTGTCGACTGATTGTGATCCGGGCACAGCTTACACTGCCTCGCAACCGCCACGCCAGGCGCCACGAGGCCCGAATGACCGACACCACCCACCACCGTATCTGCCCCCTGTGTGAAGCCTGTTGCGGGCTGGAGATCACCACCCGCCAAGGCCGCGTCATCAGCATCCGGGGCGACACGCAGGACGTGTTCAGTGCCGGCTACATCTGCCCCAAGGGCGTGGCGCTGAAAGACCTGCACGAAGACCCGGACCGGCTGCGCACACCGCTGATTAAACGCGACGGCGTGCATGTGCCAGCCAGCTGGGACGAAGCCTTTGCCGAGATCGAGCGCCGGCTGCCGGCAGTGATGGCCTTGCACGGGCGCGACGCCACGGCAGCCGTGGTGGGCAACCCGGCGGCGCACAAGATCGGCCTGCTGGGTTACTTTGGCAAGCTGGCGCGAGCGCTGGGCACCAAGAATGTGTTTTCTGCCAGCACGCTGGACCAGATGCCCAAGCAGCTCGCCAGCGGGCTGATGTTCGGCCACTGGCTGTCAGTGGCCCTGCCCGACATCGTGCGCACCGACCTGCTGCTGGTGATCGGCGCCAACCCGCTGGCCAGCAACGGCAGCATGTGGACCGTGCCCGACTTCAAGGGCAAGGCCCGCGCCATGCAGGCGCGCGGCGGCCGGCTGATCGTGATCGACCCGCGCCGCACCGAAACCGCCGCCATGGCCGACGCCCACCATTTCATCCGCCCCGGCGCCGATGTGTTTTTGCTGGCTGCCCTGGTGCACACCCTGTTTGCCGAGCAGCTGGTGCGCCTCGGTGCGGTGGCCGACTGGGTGGCCGGCGTGGCCGAGGTCGGGCAGGCGGTGGCCGCCTTCACGCCTGAGGCGGTGGCGCCGCGCTGCGGCATCAGCGCCGACACCATCCGGGACCTGGCCCGCACCCTGGCCGCCACGCCCAAGGCGGCGGTATACGCGCGCATCGGCACCTGCACCCAGGAATTCGGCACGCTGGCGAGCTGGCTGGTGGATGTGCTCAATGTGCTCACCGGGCACCTGGACACACC
>CAJAXU010000241.1 GCA_903948045.1 uncultured beta proteobacterium
CATCCTTTGCCTTGACCCTGAAGGTCTCTACATCAGTCCCGAGGTCGCCGTCCAGCAGCATGATTCGGCCGATCTGGATTGAAGTGAGTGGCTTGCCTCGGAGATGTTCCAGATCAGGCGGCAAGTACAATCTGTTTGGGTGTTTTTCGTAATGCAGCAGCAGCAGCCTGCTGCCTGCCCCCATTTCAATCAGATGATCGAAACACCAGTTAAACATCACCAGCATGAAGTCCAATAGCGGCTTTGCACCCCAACTCGCACCTTTGGAACCCTTCATCAGTACAGTGTTGGGCAGGGAATCTAAGGCGTTTGGAATGGATGCCTCCTTGATCCCTGCGTGGGCACGGTGTAGCAGTTGTGCTTCTGATATGGTCGAAGAATTGCCTTCCTCACCTGGATCATGGGCGTAATCGTCCACGGCACGTAGCCGGTCATGGATCGACATCGCAAGGACTTCATTGATGCGTGAGGGTGCGCACATCTCTAACCCCATGACACAAAGCACCGCCTCTTGGATCTGCGACAGGCGCGGGTCGCCATCTGCCATGGCGGTGATCGCATCCGACAAGGCTGCAATACCCGGCTCGAGTTCTTTCACTTTGTCTTTTCGGAATGCCTCTGTCTGCTGCTTGCCGATGGCGAGAAGCAAATCCGAGACCTCGTGGCTCAGACGCGCATGCATCGGACTGATGACCTTGGCTTTCTGTAGGGTGCGGATGGCATCGTAGAGTACCAATAGGTATGTGTGGTTCGTAAGTCCAACCTTTCCAAGCATAGGCTCCCCAGGCACTATCAGATGGTCTACCTGGAGTCTTTCATTTTTGAGCGACTCGGCGGTGTCCTGTGTCAGGCAGGCGGTCAGCACTCGGCGTTCGAGGTGCTTTAAGTCATCCACCGTAAGCGCGTGCAGCGGTTGCACCGGTACCGCATGCTCACATGGTGAAGAAATGTGCGAAAGGAAACAAAGTCCGTATTCCATTCTGTCGGTGGTTTTCGCCTTGTCCAGAAGCACCAGTTTGGCGAGGATGGCCCGCGCCGCACGGGCGAAACTCGGATGCAGCGGGGCCAATCTTGCTTCCACGAGATTTGGCCTTGAAAGTAGAACCCTGGTATGGTGAACTTGTTGCCAGGTCAGTCGCTGGTCTTTGCCATCGGTCTGACCAGAGGGATTCCTAAAGTCCCACTGAGGGCTGTCATAGGGGATGCCGGGGAAGCGTTTTTCAAACCGGTCTTTGACGTCGCTAATGAAGGACTCCAAGGCCGCTTCGCGGGCTTTGGATTCGAGGTCGACCGCTGGTGTCGATATCGCATGGGATACTTGCGAAACATGAGCCGCAATAGTAGGCTGTGAACTTGATTCATTCGATGCGTTTGAGGCTTCGGCTGGTTTTCTTGTACTTGATTTCATTGGCCTTCACCCTTCAAAGCACCTTGCTGATGCGTCTGTTCGGCCTTGTGTCTTGCGAATTGCCCCATCCGTAACTCAATCAGTTTCTCAAGTAGGCGGTCCCGCTCGACGATCGCCTTCATGGGTTTGCCAAACGCCTCGTTCTCCTTGATTCGCTCCCGCACCTTGCACAAGTTCACACTGTGGTCAGCATCAACGTTGGCAATCCACCGCCAGCACCCGTAGCAAGTCAGGGGTGCAAACGCACAGGCCGCCGATTTACCGCAGCCACCAGTGGTCTCGATCTCCATGGCACCTGTTTGCGGATCAATCGGACCACGGCTGTTGACGATGCGCTCAGGGAACTGCTGCGCCATTGCACGGGTCTGCTGGGCATTCATGAACGCGTTGTACGCCGGGAACAACTCTTCGAGGGCTTCAAGCCCAGTGTTCAGCGCCTCACGCAGTTCCTTAGCAGCCAAATCGATGTAGACCCGCGCCGTGGCGTCATTGGCGTGCCGCAAAACCGCTTGAATGACTGCCGCACTGACACCTGCCGCAGCCAATTGAGTGCCAATGGTGTGGCGCATCACCGTGAAGCTCACGTGGATGTTATCTAGGCATCGCTGGATCGGCTCGAGATAGATTCTGCTAAGCGTCGAGCCACCCTCGATCAGCCCGAAGTGCTTGGCTTCGAAGTCAGGGCGCATGCCCGCATTGATCCGCGGAAACATAGCGAGTTGCTGCTCGATTACCTTGCGCTTTTCGGGATCGAGGTCTTCCTTGAGACCGTACAGGGGTCCGATGTTCTCGATCACCCAGGCCTGCTGTTTGACCAGCATGTGACCAAGGAACACAGTCAGGGGATACTTCATGCGCTCCCCTCCACGCTTGGCAGGCATCACCCACAGGGTGTAATCGTTCTCGCCAGTAGCCTTGTTTTCGGTGTAGGTTAGATCACCGAACCGAATCTGACGCAGGCTCTCTGGGCGGGCATAGAGGGTGTTGGTGAGGTTCCAGAGCACATAGACGCCCAGGTGAAGCTCTCCGGCTTGGAACCTGCGCTCCACGTCAGTCAGGAGGGCGATTTGCAAGGTGCGGCTCAGGGCCTGGGAGATGATGATCTGCCGGCTTCGATCCGCTGTTCCTGACCTATCGCGCGTCGGGAAGTCTCCCCGCTCCAGATCTTTAAAGACGCTGCCGTGGCCGGCGAAAGTAAACAAGTCGCAGAGACTTTCAATGTAACGCCCATTTACCCAGCCAGCATCTTCAGCCAGCTTTTCGCGGATTGCGATCATCAATCCCGTGTCGATGGCAGTGATCTTGTCGGCCTCCATCAGCCGCTTGCTTAGGTCGGAGGAAGTCTGGTCGGACTGGATTTTCTTGAGCAATCGCACCACGTTGTCGTGCTCAGCCTTTACTGAAATCGCCCTGATCTTGAGATGCCTCTGCATGAAGAGGTCCTTAAGGTCAAAAAGCAACGATTCCTCAAACCCTGCGGTCAATTGGGCCAAGTCAAACTTTCGGTGGTACTCAGGTTCCCCTTCGGCCTCTCGGGTCACAGCCTCGAATTCAAGCGGCGAGCTTTCGTTCCATGTGAAGGTGGTTTTACCAAGGGTCTGCGTGACTATCTGGCTGGTAGTTTTTTGATTCATAGCGGGGTGCAGTTACTTTGTAGGGTGGGTTTTAGTTGGGGTTTTAGGGCGGACCATTCGGTCAACCTCGGCGCGCATCTCTGTGTAAATCTGATTGACTTCCACGGTTGCAATTTCGACGATGCCGCGCTTGGCGTAATGCTTAGGCATATCACTTTTGTCCGTCCATCCAAACCGTGCGCGCATCAAGTCGAAGACGGACTCCTCGTTTTCGATTTCCTTCATCTTGGACAAATAAAAGTAGCTCGCGGCGCTGTGCCGCATGGTGTAGCTGCTGAGCTCCTCCCTTTTCGACTTGCCTCGTTTTGGGCCGGCTTCAATCTTCATGTGTCCGGCTCGGTGTAGCGCATCACACATTTGTGAAAACCGCACGCTCACAGCTTGCCGTGACGCAACCGGGTCACCGGTGCTTTTGATGAAGACGAACCCAGAGGTGCGATCCTCGCCAGACTGCTCTATCGCTTCCGAGCGAGGTCCATTGATGTAATCATTAAGCGCATCGCGGGTAAACGGCCAAAGATGAATCATCCGAACCGTGGCATACGACTGGTTGCTTGATGCCCCCTTGGGCAGCGGCGTGGAACTCTTGACCTCCTTTCGGTGCTTTTTGTTCACTGTTACCTGAAGGCTCAGTAATCCATCAGGACCTTTAACAAGGTCGTTGACCCTGAGATTACAAATCTCGCCGGGTCGCAATCCCTCACAGCTCAACATAAACATTGCCCTGTCGCGCAGCATGTGCATGTCCGATTTGGCGTCGCCGAGAAGCACTTTTGGGCGGGAGTAAACCACTTTCATGCAGCCGACAAAGTCTGCAGAAGTCATGGCGCGAATGTCATAAGCGCTGCTGCTTGCGGCACCGCCCACAGCCCGTTTTAGTCGCTCGCAGCACCTCAGATAGCTCGCCGCCAAACGTTCGCGTGCGTCGGCGGACCGGATGTAATTAGCTACAAGGGTCTCATAGTCCTCAAGAAACGCACCAATATCCTTCAGGCGCTGGCTTGCAGTACCGCCCTCAACCGCTCCTTTTCGGTCCTCGTCCGCTTCCGCGTTTCGCACATCCAAGAACTTCGCGACACGCCGTTGATCAGCCAGTCCAGCCACGGGCCGAAAGCACATACTTATCAGGCCCACCATTTCACGTTCCTCCAGGCATCGCCCTGCGAGGGCCCGTTCAGGCAGAGAAATATTGAAGTGGATTAGAAACAGGTGGAGCAGCTTGAGGCTGACCGAAAGTGATTCTTGGGTGTTGGGGTTTTTGTGGGTGTTCAAGAAAAAACTGAAGGGCGCATTGATCCGCCCGTCCTCGTGGACCATCATGACCTTGCCCAGCGCCCGAACGATTTTCATTCCCACAATCCTATTTAAAACACATAAATTATAAATTTTGCATCTATTTTATGTCGAATGACAAAAAAGCACAACCTAAATTTGTTGTGCTTCTAAAAAACCTATATTTCATGCGGTTCTTTGAGGTTTTATTACTTTACACCTATAGTTTTGTCATTGCATGGTGATGTGCAGGCCCGAGATCGACATGAGGTGGGCGACGCCGGTGGCACGAAACACATCCCAGTCGGCCCGCTCGATGGCCCGCTGGTCGCCCACCACCAGCGCGGCCAGCAGGCCAGCCTGGGCCCGCTCTGGCACTGCGGCAAAGATCTGTTCCCGCACCTGCTGGCGCAGCCGCTCCACCGGGCGCCACCAGGTCTGGCCGAGGCGTCGGGGCTCGGGGTCAGCGCGACCCGTGCGCACATAGCCGGTGGCCTGCACGCCCTGCTCCCACAGCCAAAGTTCATAGTCAAAACCATGCGGGTTGCTGCCGCCATGGGGCGCCTTCAGGCGCACGGTCATCTGCCATCGCTCACCGGCCTGCATCGGCTGCGGCTGGCGCTGCAGCTCGGCCACCCCTTGCGTCCCCGCAAAGACCCCGCTGTACCAGCTCAAATCAAGCTGCGCGGGCAAACGCACCGGCGCACCCTGCCACTCCGCAGAGGCCACCGCCAAGCGAAAACGCAGACCCGATTCGTGCGTTTGGGGCATGGCCACCACCACGCCGGTCACCGCGAGATCGCGCCCCTCCAGTTCTGGCGCCAGGGCGTCCGCCAAGAAGAGGCCAGCGCGCAGCCCGGTCAGGCCAAAACCCAGCAGCGCCAGCGCCAACAGTAGCGCGGTCGTCCGGCGCCAATTTGCTATGGAATGAGGAGCACCAAAAGTCCACCCCACAAGGGCTGGGAGCATGCTGAGCAGATAAACCCACCAGGGGTCCAGCGCCGCCTGCTGCAGCTGAAGCGCCGTACCGGCGACAAAGGCCAACAGGCCGGGCAGCAACAGCCCGGCCCAGCCCCGGCGTTGCGCTGGCTCTGTGTCCATGGCCACATGCTACCGCGGCCGGTTGGCCAAACAGTACATGGGCCAGGGCACAGCGCCAGAGTACCGGTCAAAGTGGCAGCAGTACCGCCGGGTCGGGCCGCTGCAGCCAGGCCTCAAACTCATCCGCGAGCTGGGCGCTGGCCGATACCGCCGCCTGCCAGGCCTGAACCCGGCCAGCCAGGTTGGCACCAAAATAAGTGAAGTCGGTGCGGTCTGGCAATTTGCCTCGCGGCAAGCGGCGCACCCAGTCCGGGTCAGGCGCCAGCAGCAGCATGTTGTCCAGAAACGGGGTGGCTTGGTGCCGCCAGCGCAGGTGCTTGTCCAGCCAGCCAGGCACCACAGCCTGCTGGAAATGCGGGTATAAAACCAGGCCATTTGGGGCTGTAGGCCCCGTCGTTATTGGGCTTATAGCTCTCGATTCAATAGCGTGATAGCGTGCGGCGTAGTTCAGATGCAGGTGGTAATCGGTGATGCCGCCGTCCCAGTAAGACCCGGCTGGCGCACCCGGAATATCGGCGACCGAGCGCAGCACGAACGGGATCGAACAGCTGGCCTGCAGCGCTGGCTGAAAATTCGCAGCACTCAATGCCACCCGGCGGGTGGGAAAGTCGTCGCTGGCAAAAGGCAAATCAGCGCCCGGGCGGGAGAAC
>CAJAXU010000242.1 GCA_903948045.1 uncultured beta proteobacterium
GCGGGGTTGACAGCTCCCAAGACTGCATGGACTGCGTGTTATGGCAAAAGGTGCAGTTCACCCCCAGCGCCTTGGAGATATGGACCATCAGGCCGTAGGTGCGTTCAGCGTCTTTCACGGAGGCGCGTGGTGCGCTACCCAATGGGGCGAGTGCGGTGGCCCCGTTGACGCGGATGGGCTCGTTCCCCAGCAAGAAGTGGCTGAATGGGTCACCCGGTAAAGAAGTCAGGCCGACCTGTGGTTGAGCCAGGTTCTGGCCGCCACGTTCGCCCATGCCGGCACTGGGCAGCCGACTCGGGGTCTGCAGGAACCAGATATTTTTGGGGACGGGGTGCCCCCGGTGGCAGGTGTAGCAGGTGACCCCCGTGTCGCCAACATGGTCTTTCCAGCTGGCGTTCATGTTTTGCACCATCTGCAACATGCGCCGGGCCACCACCTTGGTGTATTTGTCTTCGCTGGCAAAATTGCCTTCAACATGGCAATAGGCGCAACCCGCCTCCGGTGCCACCCAAGAGGTGATAGCGGTCATGGTGCGACCAAACTCTGACAGGCTCAAATCCCCCAACACCTTGACGTTTTCATAGACTTCCCCGGCGTTAGGGGTACCAGGCCTCAACTTGGCGGCACGCGCAATCTCAGGCTCGGCATTGAGCGCGGCCTGCGAGTCCAGCGTGCGTGGGTTGTAGACCTGGACCATCCCGGTGCCCCGATACCCGCCCTGAACGGGCGTCACCGGTGGGCGCTCACAGGCCACCAGCAAAACGGGCAGCACCAGCCACAGGCCTGTGCGTGATGCAGCGTTCCGGCGCGCGGTCAGCCAATCAATGAGTCGATGCATCAGCGCCAAGTTCCCACGTCAATTAATTCCGTTTGCCCCGTTGTCTTGTCGCTTTGGGGGTTGCGTGCAGTCAAACACCATTTGGATCATTACTTCACATATGCCACTCTTTATGTCATCATCACATGACGATGTTGATGTGTCAATATAAATTGACAAAGGGTTTACCCTTGAAAATGGCCAATCCTGGCTGCAAAACGGTCGGTGTGGGCTAGGCTGGCGCCATGGATGCAGCCTGTAAACTGGCGCGCTGAGACGCCGCGACGAAAGGGTAATGCGCATGTTTGGTTTTCGATTTAGCGGCCGCAACCGCTTTGTGTTGTATTTTTTCTTGCCGGTGGTGGTAGCCATCCTCGGCGGTGGGCTGTTCAGTCTGGTCTCGGTCACCAGCTTCAGCCGGCTTCAGCACGACACCAACCAGCAGCAGTTGCGCGATATGCAGACCCTGGCCGGCTCTATGGACTTAGGGATGGAGATCCTGCAGGTCCAAAAAGATTTGAACGACATTGCCCGACGCGTGCGGCTCAAGGAGCTGCGTGGTGTTGAACTGCAGCGTGAACATGACGCGCTGGTCGAGCGCCTGACCGAGATGTACGTCAAGCTCAAGGAGCTGTCCCGCGACGAACGCGCTTCGGAGGATGTCAGGCGCATTTTGCGTGATGCCGTTCGCAAGTTTGGCGCCTACTACAACCAGGCCACAGTGGCCTCGGACACCTTTCTTGATAAGCCTGAGCTTGCCATGATCTCGATGGAGCAAGCCAACCAGTCTTATGTGCAGTTTGCTGAACTCGGGCAAAAGGTACACGTCGATCTGATCAAGCGCTCGGTGCAAAACATGGAGGTGTCAGAAACCTCGCTCGATCGCTTCTTGCGGTCCACTTACACGGTCGTGGTGCTTGGCTCGCTGGCGGGCATCTTGGCCTGGTTCTTCATTGCCCGGCTGATTGCCGGTCGCTTGGCGCTGCTGGCCGGGACCTTGCGCCAGTTGGTCGGTCAGAGCCGGCGCGGTCTCATTGAAAAAGACTTCAAGCGCGTGTCGCTGCTGGCTGCAAAGCCCCATGAGCTGATTGGTGGCATGGCCGCGGCGGTGCTGGCGTTTCGGCAGGCCAATCAGGAGCGCGATGCCGCACAAGCCGCGCTGGAGGCCGAGCGTGAGAGCCTGGAAGTACAGGTTCAGCACCGCACTGCCACGCTGGTGGCCATGACGGAAGACCTGAAGGATGCGACCGAACGTGCCGAGGACGCCAGTCGAATGAAGTCGGCCTTTCTGGCCAACATGAGCCACGAGATCCGCACGCCCATGAACGCCATCATCGGCATGTCTTATCTGTTGTTGCAGACCGGCTTGAACGATCGCCAGCGTGACTACGTCAAAAAGACCCACAGCTCCAGTCAGCACCTGTTGGGCATCATCAACGACATCCTGGACTATTCCAAGATCGAGGCCGGCAAGCTGGAGATTGAGCACATCGAGTTCACACTGGACCAAGTGCTGCAAAACGTGGCCAACCTGATCGCCGAGAAGGCCACGGCCAAGGGCCTGGAGCTGTTGTTTGACATCGACTCCCTGCTGCCGCAGCGCCTGGTAGGCGACCCGCTGCGCCTGGGCCAGGTGCTGGTCAACTATGCCAACAACGCGGTCAAGTTCACCGCCACTGGCGAAGTCACCATCGAGATGAAGGTCCGCGGGATCACCAATGACGAGATCATGATTTATGGCGCGGTGCGCGACACCGGCATTGGGCTGACGCCGGAATCCATGGGCAAGCTGTTCCAGAGTTTCCAGCAGGCAGACTCTTCCACCACGCGCCACTACGGTGGCACCGGCCTGGGGCTGGCCATCACCAAACAAATTGTGCAGCTCATGCATGGCGAAGTGGGCGTAGACAGTGTGCTCGGTCAGGGCAGCACCTTCTGGTTCACCGCACGCATGGGCCGCAGCCAAAACCAAGTTGTGCCGCAGCTGCTGCGAGAGGACCTGCAAGGCCGGCGTGTGCTGGTGGTAGACGACAACGAGGCCGCGCGCTTGCTGCTGGGCCGGCTGCTGGATGACCTGACATTTGATGTTGATTCGGCTGAATCTGGCGCACAGGCGCTGGGCATGCTGGACCGTGCTGTATCCCAGGGGCGACCCTATGACGTGCTTTTCCTGGACTGGCAAATGCCTGGCATGAATGGGATTGAATTGGCTGAGAAAGTGCGGGCGCGGCCTTATACGGTTCAGCCCCAGCTGGTGTTGGTGACCGGCTACGGCCGCGAAGAAGTGCTGCGCAGCGCTGAAGAGATGGGTATTGGCAACGTGCTGGTCAAGCCGGTGAACGGCTCCATGCTGTTCGACTCGGTGACCCGCCTGTTTGGTACCGGCCAAAGCAGCGGTGTGCGGGATGACCCCACCGAGCGGTCCGAAGTCACTCTGGCCGCCATCCGTGGCGCCAAGGTGCTGTTGGTGGACGACAACGACCTGAACCAGGAGGTAGGTACCGAGCTGCTGCGGGGCGCCGGGCTGGTGGTGGATGTGGCCGAGAACGGCCAGGTGGCGGTGGATAAGGTGCTGGCCGGGCAATTTGATTTGGTGCTGATGGACATGCAAATGCCGGTGATGGATGGCGTGACCGCCACCCGGGCCCTGCGTGCCATGCCGCAGTTTGATGAGTTGCCCATCATCGCCATGACCGCCAACGCCATGCAGTCGGACCGTGAAGCCTGCCGAGCCGCTGGCATGAACGACCACGTGGCCAAACCCATCGAGCCGCGTGACTTGTTTGCTTGCATGCTGCGCTGGGTGCGCTACCGGGCGCCGGTTGATGACAAAGCGTCCGCTAAACCCGGCGAGCTGGCTGTGCTGGGGGGCAGTCAGGCCGGTGCTGAGCCAACTGTACCGACAGGCATTGCCGGCTTGGACGTGGAGCTGGGCTTGCGCCGCGTGCTGGGCAAAAAACCGATGTACCTGAACATGCTGCGCAAGTTTGTTGCTGGGCAGCAAGGGGCTGTGGACAAGGGGCTGCAGGCGCTGGAGGCGGGCGACTGGGACACGGCTGTGCGCACGGTGCACACCACCAAAGGCGTGTGCGGCAACATCGGCGCCGCTGGCGCCCAAGAGCAGGCGGATCAACTGGAAGAGGCCCTGAAGGAGCGCCAGCCGCGCGAGACGCTAGAGGCCCTGGCGGCCCAGCTGCGCAGCACGCTGGAGCCGCTGGTCGCAGCCCTTGTGGCCTGGCTGCCAGCGGAATCGACCGTGCAAGCATCAGCCGCTGTGGATGAAGCCGCGCTGGAGCGGGTGGCGACACAGCTGCGTGCACTGTGCGCCGACATGGACTCAGGCGCTGAGGATCTGCTGAGCGAGAACGCCGATATGCTGCACAGCGCCTATCCCAAGCATGCCCAGGCCATCAGCGACGCCATCAAGGGTTTCGACTTCGACCTGGCTGTTGAGCAGCTTGACGCTGCGATGCAGGCTAGAGCTGGCAGCGCTGCCACTTAGCCGTTCAAAGGCCTGCCGACCTCAGTCGCTTGGGTTTGCAGGTTGATCCTGCGTCGATCACAATGACGGGTCTGGACGATGTGCTCGGTCTCGGAGTGCTGAAATCCCGCCCAGCAACCACCTTGAAAAGGCCCGACATGATTGATGTTCCCCCGCTGATCCAGCGCCAAAGCTTCACCCGCCCGGCACCAGAGCAGGTGCAGGCCCTGCGTGGCACCCCCACCGGTTTCATCGTGGACGCCATGGGCGGCAGCGGCGCCTTGGACTACCGGCTGCGACCGGCCATTGCCGAGCAATACGCCTTTTGCGGCGTGGCCTTGACGGTGGACGCCGGGCCAGGCGACAACCTGGCGCTGGTGCATGCCTTGCAGGACGTGCAGCCCGGCGACGTGCTGATGGCCAGCACCGGCGGCTTTACCGGCTGCGCCATCACCGGCGACCTGGTGCTGGGCATGGCCAAAAACTGTGGTGCCGTGGGTTTTGTGACGGACGGCTGTGTGCGCGATCTGGTTGGCCTGCGCACCGTGGGTCTGCCGGCCTGGGCGGTGGGTGTCACACCCAACTCGCCGCAACGCCACCGGCCTGGCACCATTGGCTTTGCCATCGCGCTGGCCGGGCACCCCGTGGTCTCGGGTGACATTGTGGTGGCTGATCTGGACGGCGTGGTGGTGGTGCCGCAGGCGCGTATTGCCCAGGTGCTGGCGCGACTGCCGCAGATCCGGGCCGCAGAGGCCCGGGCCGACGCGGCGGTGCGCGAAGGTGCCAGGTTGCCGTCTTTCCTAGTGGTTGACACCACACCGGCAGCGTCCAAGCCATGAAAATCGCCGTGATTGGCACCGGTGCCATGGGCTGCATCTTTGGCGCGGCACTGGCGCGCAGCGGCGCCGAGCTGGTGTGCTTGGACCGGAGCCCCGAGGTGGTGGCAGCCCTGCAGCAACACGGCATCCGGGTGCGCGGCGTGTTGGGTGAGCAGACCGTGCCCGTGCGCGCCACCATCGACCCAGCCCAGCTGGGCCTGGTTGACATGGCCTTGGTGCTGGTGGACGCGGCGGCCACGCCGGCGGCCGCTGCGATGGCCAAGGCCTGCCTCAAGCCTGACGGCTTTGCCTTGTCATTGCAAAACGGCATTGGCAACCTGGAGGCGCTGGTCGAGGCCCTCGGCCCGCAGCAGGTGATGGCCGGCATCACCTACAACAGCGGCACGGGGGAGGGCCCAGCGCGCTCCTGGCATACCCACCTCGGGTTGACCACCATGGGTGAGGCTACGGGTGCCATGTCGCCCAGGCTAGAGGCCATGGCCGAACGATTTCGCGCCCAGGGCATGGCGGTTGAACTCACGCCCCAGGTGGAGGCGGCGATCTGGAGCAAGTTTGCGCACAACTGCGCCATCAACCCCATCAGCGCCCTGACCGGCCTGAGGCCAGCGCAAATCATGCAAACCCCACCGGCGCAGGCGCTGATGGAACACGTGATCGATGAAATTTTGCAGGTGGTCGACGCCCTGGGCATTGTGCTGCCCGAGCATGATGCCCGCAGCGAGATCCTGCAGCATTGCCGCGAACGCATGAACCGGCCCTCGATGTTGCAGCATCTCCAGGCCGGCAAGCCCACCGAGATTGGCGCCCTGAACGAAGCCCTGGTGGCGCGGGCTGTCGCCCTGGGGTTGGCCGTACCCTTCAATACGGCGGTGGTGCTGGCCATCCGGGCCTTGGAGGCGGCGGCGGCCCTGCAGCCGGTTCCCGATGGGCTCTGACCAAAGCTTCATGGAGCACATCGCCGATCAGGCCGGGCTGGGCCGGGCTTTGAGCTGGCGCAAGATGTTTGGCGAGTACGCGCTCTACCTGGACGGGCGCGTGGTGGCCCTGGTCTGTGGCAATCAGCTGTTCATGAAGCCCACCGAGGGCGGCCGGCAAGTGCTCGGTCATGTGGATGAGCACCCGGCCTACCCGGGCGGCAAACCCTGGTTTCGCATTGGCGAAGACCTGGACGACCGCACCTTGTTGCGCCGGCTGTTTGTGGTGACGGCGGCCGAGGTGCCGCTGCCCAAACCGAAGAAGCCGAAGAAGCCGAAACCCGAGGGGCTGCCTGTGGAACAGAAGCTGGGACCCCGACCGCACACTTCCGGTGGTGCGAAGTAGATCAAATTTAGTAAAGCGTCTTCATGGCATCAAGCAGGCTTCAGCTTCAATCCACTCACACACGGCCCTGACTTCTGCCGTGCCCCGCGCCCCGGGCCGTGTCAGCAAATAGTAGGCGCGGGTAGGGTGATAGGCGATGTCGAACGGGCAAACCAGCCGGCCTGCGTCAATTTCGCTGCGAATCAAGGGGAAGATACCCATGATCACGCTGTGCCCATCCAGTGCTGCTTGCAAAACGATGTTTGAATCACGCATGGTGACCTCATGGGCAAACCGCAACGCACCGAGACCCACCAGCTCCAGCCAGGACGCCCACTCTTCTCGGTCCCACTTGTGGACGACCGGGTACCGCGCCAAATCTGACGGGTCTTTCAAACCTCCAAGCCGCGTTAATAGCGCGGGACTGAGCGTGGGCATGAAAGTCACTTCAAACAGCCGCTTGGCGTTCAGTCCCAACCAGTCGCCGTTACCCCAATCGATCATCACCATGGTTTCCATCTGCTCCGCGCTTGTGATGCGTGGGCTGTGATGCAGTACCAAATCGATGTGGGGATAGAGCCTGCGGAATGCGTCCATTCGGGGCAACAACCACCGCGCCCCGAAGATTGGGCCAACCGCCAGGGTCACTGTCTTGCGGTTCTTAAGGGCGAATGTATCCATCTCCCTGCGGAGCTCATTGAAAGTCCGATTCACCACCTGGGCCAGTGAACGCCCCGCATCGGTCAGGGAAATCTGGCGTGGCCTCCGCGTAAACAGCAGCACGCCCCACTCGGCCTCAAGCTGCCTAATTTGGCTGCTGACGCTTTGCGGTGTCACGCACAGCTCTTCGGCCGCTGCTTTGAAGCTAAGCAGCCTTGCAGCAGACTCAAAGGTCCGCAATGCATTTAGGGGCAATCTCTGATGGGGCTGCATGCCGGGCAGTATATCGACCGCTGTCCCTCAGCAAAGCCGGCGTGGGGCCAGAGTATCCTGAGAACAGGACCCCCATAGAGCATATTTAAGTTGTCTATGCGACGAAAAAATCGTCTTGTTAAGGCTTTCACGCGAATCGAGAATGGACTGAGTCGCAAGCCGCGCGAATGAAATGAACCCATTTTTTTGCATATTATGAGCCAACTACCACTCGTTTTAATTGATGCATTTCCACGCTCAAAGGAGATGATTTTCACCTCGGACACCGAGCAGCAGTTGCGCAGCCAAGTGAGAACCATCGAGC
>CAJAXU010000243.1 GCA_903948045.1 uncultured beta proteobacterium
CGCACGCAGGTTTGCAACCGTTCAGCAACTTCGAGCAACAGCTGGTCACCCTGCGAATGACCGCCGGCGTCATTGACGTCCTTGAAGTTATCAAGGTCAATGAACATCAAGCCACAGAAGACTGGATGTCGCGCACAGGCCGCCAGGGTTTGCTGCAGCCGGTCTACCAGCAGGGTGCAGTTGGCCAGTCCGGTGAGAGCGTCATGGTAGGCCAGATGCTCGATTTCGGCACTGGTCCGCGGGCGGTGCGACAGGTCGCTTTGGACAAACACCCAGTGTGTGCAGGCGTCTGCGGCACTACGGATCGGCGCCAGGTCGATGTCAGTCCAAAAGGGTCGGCCGTCCTGGGTATAGTTCAGCTGCTCGGACCGCACCGGCTCGCCACGCGCCATGGCTTGCTGGATGCGATTGAGTTCGATCTGGTCGGTTTCAGGACCTTGCAGCAGCTTGCATGATTGGCCCAGAAGCTGCGCACGGCTGTAGCCCGTCAAACGGACGAACGCCTCGTTCACAAACACAATGCGCGGCCAGCTCGCCTCGGGCGCCCAGGCCTCGGTGATCATCACCAGGGTATTGATCACCGCAAACCCCAGCACCGGCTAGACGCGCCAACCCAGCAACATAATGGCGATGTTGGTGGCCAGCGCCAACACCCACAGCATGCTCCGAACGGACGACCAGCCCCCCACATAGCTACCGATATAGGCCAGGCGCAGCCCGACGAATGCCAGCGCAAGCACATCGACGCGGCTCTGCGGGGCCCCCAACTGTTGGGCCATCACCACCGCCCCGATGAAAAAGGGCAAGGCCTCAAAGCTGTTGGCCTGCGCGGCGTTGGCGCGGGCGCGCCAACCCGCTTGCGTGGCGAGCCAGGCCCTCGGGTCGCCGTTGTCGTAACCTCCGTCGCGCCGAGGCTTGCCGATAGCGCCTGACTTGGCGATGCCGGCACAGATGATGGGCAACAGTGCAGCGACCAAGACACACCAGTGCGCCAGGGAAAATTGGATCGTCATGGTTCTGTTAAATCCTAAAACATCAGTTTATCGCAGCCAGTGCGCAAGACCCTTCTAGCGCCGATCGACCAAGGCGTGCGCTATCGTGCCCAGGTCCACGTACTCCAGTTCACTGCCCGCCGGCACCCCGCGCGCCAGCCGGGTCAGCGTCAAGCCCCGGGCCTTGAGCGCTTCACTTATCACATGCGCCGTTGCCTCGCCCTCGGCGGTGAAGTTGGTCGCGAGAATCACCTCCTGCACCAGGCCATCACAGGCGCGATCGAACAACTTTTTCAGGCCAATGTCCTTGGGGCCAATGCCATCGAGCGGACTGAGGCGGCCCATCAGCACAAAATAAAGACCGCGGTAGGCCCCGGTGCGCTCCACAGCCGACTGGTCGGCCGGGGTCTCGACCACGCAAAGTTTGGCCGCATCGCGCTGCGGATCAAGGCAGGTGGCGCAGACCAGGCTTTGCGTGAAAGTGTGGCAGCGCTCGCAATGGCGCACCTGCTCGGTGGCTTCGGCCAGGGCTCGGGACAGAGTCAGGGCGCCCGCTCGGTCATGCTGCAGCAGATGAAACGCCATGCGCGAGGCCGACTTCACACCGACCCCTGGTAACCGGCGCAAGGCCTGAATCAAAACCTCAAGCGCATTGGCATCGGCCACGTCAGCAACCCGGCTCAGAACGGGAATTTCATGCCGCCGGGCAGCCCAGGCATGCCGGCCGTCAGTTTGCCCATCTTTTCAGCGGTGGTTTCCTCGGCTTTGCGCACGGCCGCGTTGAACGCGGCCGCGACGAGGTCTTCCAGCATATCTTTGTCTTCGGCCAGCAGGCTGGGGTCAATCGTCACGCGTTTGACATCGTGCTTGCAAGTCATCGTGACCTTGACGAGACCCGCGCCCGACTCGCCACTGACTTCAATGAAGCCGAGCTCGTCCTGCGCTTTCTTCATGTTGTCTTGCATCGCCTGGGCCTGTTTCATGAGTCCTGCGAGTTGGCCTTTGTTGAACATGGTGTTCCTTGGGTAATGAGTGATAGAGCTTGGTTCGTAGTGAACGGGTACAGGTGCCAGTGTCGAAAACTTGTCGCCGCTGGCGGTCACTGTAGTCAGCCAAGTTTGATGCTGCCTGGCACGATTTTCGCCCCAAAATCGCGCATCATGGTCTGCACAAACGGATCATCAAAAATGATTTTCTCGGCAGCCAGCTGGCGCTCAGCGGCGGCTGCGGCATTGCGACGGGCTGGGCTGTCGCCGACGCGGCCCACTTCGACCACCAGCCCGACGGCGTGGCCTGCAGCTTGCAGAGCAAGGGCCAGGCGATCCCGAGTGCCTGCCTGGTTGAGCGATTCGCGCTCCACCCGCAGCAGCCATTGGTCCGTGTCTCGTGCCACCAGCTGCGACTGCAGCGCCAGTTCACGCACCAGTGCCGCAATGGCCTCCTGGGCAACCAGCTGCTGCACCAAGGCGTGCCAGAAATCACCGTCTTCGGTTGGCACCAGCGCCGGCGAGTTCGGCTGCACCACTGCTTCAGCGCGCGACTCAGCCTGCACGCGCACCGGTATTGCTTCAATATTTATAGCAAACACCTGATTATCCACGCGGGCTAGAGCCGGATTTGACACAGGATTTGGCAAAGGGCGTGTCGCCGAGGGGGCACTCAGCACTGGCAGTTGCTGGCCGGGCCTCAACGCGGGCGTCGCCGCGGCTGGGGGCACGGGAATTTGAGCAGAATCAGCGGCAACCGGGGTGGCCGCAACGATGTGGGGTGCCGCAAGCGCAGCTTTAGGCGCCGGTTTTAGAGTTTTTTTTTCCAGCTCTGCCGTCGCGGCGGCGCGTGGCTTGAATGCCAGCAGACGCAGCAGCACCATGGTCAGCGCCGCATATTCGTCAGGCGCCAAACCCAGCTCGGCCCGGCCGTGTAGGCACAGGCTGTACAAGAGCTGTGTCTCATCGGCAGGCATGGCCATGGCCAATGCCGCGAGTTCAGCCGCTTCCGGATCGGTGTCATCAGCGTCCGAGGTAACCGCCTGCAATACGGCCATGCGCTGCAACACCGTGGCCATTTCTTCCAGGGTGGCCGCAGCACTGAGGCCGTGCAGACGCAAGGTCTCGGAGGTTTGCACCACGGCCTTTCCATCACCCTGTGCCAGCGCCTGCA
This sequence comes from uncultured beta proteobacterium, assembly GCA_903948045.1. Taxonomy (GTDB): domain Bacteria; phylum Pseudomonadota; class Gammaproteobacteria; order Burkholderiales; family Burkholderiaceae_C; genus Rhodoferax. The sequence continues at coordinate 3,153 of CAJAXU010000243.1, forward strand.
GCAGCCGGAACACGTAGCTTCGATCGACGCTGCCCAGCATTTGACGTACCGCGCTCTCCCGCAGCTGCCCAGCACCAAAGGCGATCGCCTGATCGGTCAGGCTCAACGCGTCCCGCATCGAGCCGCGAGCGGCGCGCGCCAGTAAGCGCAGGGATTGGGCGTCGGCGTCCACCGCCTCAGCCTGTAGCACCAGCTGCAAATGCTCGCGGATGGTCTCCGGCGCCATCGGTCGCAAATTGAACTGTAAACAACGCGACAGCACCGTCACCGGAACTTTTTGCGGATCAGTGGTGGCCAGCACAAACTTCAAATAATCCGGGGGCTCTTCCAAGGTCTTGAGCATGGCGTTGAAGGCCGTGCTGCTCAGCATGTGCACCTCGTCGATCATGAAGACCTTGAAGCGCCCCTGGACCGGTTTGTACACAGCCTGTTCCAACAGTGCCTGAACTTCGTCCACACCCCGATTGGAGGCCGCGTCGAGCTCGGTGTAGTCGACAAAGCGGCCGCTGTCGATGTCAATGCAGGCCTGGCACACGCCACATGGCGTGGCGGTGATGCCACCCTGCCCGTCCGGTCCCTGACAATTGAGCGACTTGGCCAAAATGCGCGAGACCGTGGTTTTACCCACGCCACGAGTGCCGGTAAACAGGTACGCATGGTGCAAGCGCTGCGTCGTCAGCGCATTGCCAAGCGCCTGCACCACATGGTCCTGCCCCACCATTTCGGTGAAATTTCGGGGCCGGTATTTGCGGGCAAGCACGAGGTAGGACATCGCCTCATTCTACGGTGCGGACCACCCGGCGCTTGTCACCGGCGGTCTTGAAAAGGCGGCGCGCGCCCTTACAATATCAGCTGACGGGCCCTCCCGCATGGTAAAGCGGCCAACCGGGTCAGGTGGGGAACCAAGCAGCCCTAACTGTGGAGCCAGTGCCGGGGTCAGGGCTCGTCAACCTCACTGCAATCTCCGTTGTCACGGGCTGCAATGACCAAAAGTTCATCGCATCACGGCCAAATGCCGCACAAGGCGGCCTTTGAGGATCGCAAAGGCGGTGACTAACGTCCTTACAAGACCCTTCAACAGCACTGCGTCCGTAACGCCGGACACTGCTCCATGCTCAGAATTTATAGCCCAGCCCAACAGAGCCCACCGTCATACTGCTCTTGAAGTCGGTGATGTCGTTGTCAAACCGGGCGCTGTTGTAAGCCACACGACGGGCCTCCGCTTGCAGATACAGGTTTTTGCTGATCAGGGTGCGTAAACCCAACCCGATAGCCGCGCCGTTGATGTCTTTTTTGCTGGCGGCGAGGCCGGTGGCCTCAGTGTTCATGGTGCCGGCCTCATACCCGATCTTGCCGTAGGCCAGGGTTTTATCCGAGATCAAATAAGCGGGTTCCACGTAGACCGAATAGGCATCTTTCAACTTCAGCTTGGAGGAGCCGGTGGTTGAGGCCAACGACAGCGCCGGAATTTCGTTCAGGCTATAGGTTGCCCCCACCGACAGCAACACCAAATCCGTAGCAGCGTAACCAAACGCCGCCTGCACCGAGCCCCCGACCGATGGTTGCCCCACACTGTTGATCGCCAAAGTGCCGATGGTTGACTCGGTATGTGTCCCTGTTAAATCCATGTTGACGCCGACACTGAAGCCGCCAAAATTTTGCACCTGCGCAAAGGCGGGCGATGAGAGAAGTGCGGCAGCAACGGCGCTCACGAGCAGAGATTTCTTCATTGGTGATTTTCCTTGTTCAAATGTGAGTGGCTTTCAATAAGCGCGTAAATCTGGCGGCAAAGGATGAATGAGATTTACCTGCAATGCCGTGTTTGCAGGA
>CAJAXU010000244.1 GCA_903948045.1 uncultured beta proteobacterium
CCCATCATCGCCGACGGTGGCATCCGCGAGCACGGCGACATTGCCAAATCGGTGCGCTTTGGCGCCACCATGGTCATGATCGGCTCGATGCTGGCCGGTCACGAGGAAAGCCCAGGCCTGACGGTCGAGGTGGACGGCAAGCTGTACAAAGAGTATTACGGCTCGGCCAGCGACTTCAACAAGGGCGAGTACAAGCACGTGGAGGGCAAGCGCATCCTGGAGCCGATCAAGGGCCGACTGGCCGACACCCTGACCGAGATGGAGCAGGATGTGCAAAGCTCGATCAGCTACGCGGGCGGCAAGAAGCTGATGGACATCCGCAAGGTCAACTACGTCACACTCGGCGGCGATAACGCGGGTGAGCATTTATTGATGTGATCAGCCGCGCCAGGCCGGTCGACCGGCGGCCCGGGCTGAGGCTCAATCCTTCAGGTAGTGGTTGACCAGCGTGACCCAGAAACTGGCGGTCGTCGGCAAGATCTCATCATTAAAGTCGTAGCCGGTGTTGTGCACCATGCAGCCCGGCCCAGTACCGGGCTGGCCATCCCCATTCCCGACGATGAAGTAACAGCCGGGCACCTCATTGAGCATGAAAGCGAAGTCGTCGCTGGCCTGCAGCGGCGCCATGGGGTGAATCAGCGCCGCATCGCCCATGGTGTTTCTGGCCAGTTCATGGGCCAAGGCGGTGACGCCCGCGTCATTGATGCAGGGCGGTGTGCGCCACTGGTAGTCCACCTGGGCCGTGGCGCCATGCACGGCGGCCTGGTTTTGTGCCATGGCGGTGATGCGCTCGCGCAGAAAGGCGCGCACCTCGGGGCGGCGGGCCCGAACGGTAAGCTTGAGCTCAGCCATGCCCGGGATCACATTGGCCGCCGAACCGGCATGGATGGCACCCACTGTCACCACCGCCATGTCGTTCGGGTCCAGCTCGCGCGACACCAGCGTCTGCAGCGCCAGGATCAAGTGGGCCGCCACCACAATCGGGTCCACGGTGGTGTGCGGCATGGCCCCATGTCCGCCCTTGCCATGCAGCGTGATGATGACCGTGTCTGACGAGCTGTAAATCACGCCGGGCAAAAACCCAAAGCGTCCCGCCGGAAAGCCAGGTTCATTGTGAAAGGCAAAGATGGCATCACAGGGGAAGCGTTCAAACAGGCCCTGCTGGACCATCTTTTGCCCGCCCTGCAAGCCTTCTTCGGCTGGCTGAAAAATCAGGTTGAGGGTGCCACTGAAACCGCGGGTCACCGCCAGCAACTGCGCCGCCGCCAAAAGCGTCGCGGTGTGACCGTCGTGGCCACAGGCATGCATTCGCCCCGGATGCTGACTGGCCCACGGCAGCCCGGTGGTCTCGGTCATGGGCAGCGCGTCCATGTCGGCACGCAGCCCGATGCGCTTGGCGCCTGAGCCGACCCGCAGCGTCCCCACCACGCCAGTGCCGCCCAGACCCCGGTCCACTTGGTACCCCCAGTTGGTCAGGCGCTGCGCGACCAGGTCGCTGGTCAGGAACTCTTGGTAGCCCAGCTCAGGGTTGGCATGGATCTGGCGGCGCAGGGTCACCATATCGGCGAGATGTTCGGCAATGCCGGGCAACACGGGGGCAGGAATCTTGGTCACAGCGAGTGGCAATCAGCAAAGCGGCTTAGGTTAACATCATCGGCAATCGGCGAGCAATACCGAAGGACTCGTCGTTAGAAGCCCACAGGGCAGCCCATCACACAACACGGTTACGCCACTCCCTACTGCCACGATGCCCCATTCCACCGCCCCCCAAGATCCGTCTTTCAGCACAGTTCTCAATCGCCGCCGGGCCGCGCAGCTCGGGCTAGGTGCCCTCGCCGCCGCCAGTGGCCTGGGGCCCTGGCAAGTGGCACAGGCGGCCGGCAAAGGCACGGTGATTCTTGGCATTGACGCCGACCCCCCCACCCTGAACCTGGGCACCACCACCGATTTCACGGCGGGCGATGTCTCGGCCAAAATTCTCGAAGGGCTGATCTGGCTGGACCCGGCCTACAACCCCAAGCCGGCGCTGGCCACCGCGTGGACCATTTCACCCGATGGCAAGACCTACCGCTTCACGCTGCGCCGAGGCGTCAAATGGCACGATGGCCGCGACTTCAGCAGCGACGACGTGCGCTTTACCCTGGTCGAGGTGCTGGCCAAACTGCACCCACGCGCCTCCGCGGTCTTCAAAAATCTGGGGCTGGAGGTGGAAACACCGGATGCCGGCACCGTGGTGATCAAACTGCAAAAACCCTACGCGCCCTTTTTGTCGCAGATGACGGTGTTTGATGCGCCCATGCTGCCGCGCCACATCTATGAGGGCAGCCCGGTGGCCACCAACCCCGTCAACCTGCGCCCCGTCGGGACGGGGCCCTTCAAGTTTGCCGAATGGAAACGCGGCACCAGCATCCGGCTGGTGCGCAACCCCACTTACTGGGATGGTGACAAGCCCTATCTGGAACAGCTGATTTTTCAGATCATCCCGCAAGGCGCGAACCGGGTCCCTGCGCTGCAAACCGGTGAGATTGACACCTTGCTTGATTTCTACACCCCCAAGCCGGAGATGCCGCGCATTCTGGCCGACAAGTCGCTGGCCGCCCGCCAGGGCGTCAACATCCCGGCCATCTGGTTCCTGATGTTCAATGTCAAATCGCCGCTGTTCGCCAAAAAAGAGGCGCGCCAGGCACTGGCCTTTGCCATTGACCGGCAACGGTTGGTCAAGCAGGTGATGCAGGGTCTCGCACGCCCGGGCGCCGGCGCGTTCGGTGACGGCTTCAAGTGGCTGCTCAATGAGCAGGTGGCCTACGCCAAGAAGTACCCCTACGACCCGGTCCGGGCAAAAGCCCTGCTGGTGAAGGCGGGCGTCAAGCCCGATAGCGTCACGGTACGGCTGCCCTTTGACCTGGGACGGCCACAAATGCGGGCCCAGTCACAGATCATCCAGGACAACTTGCGGCAGATCGGTATTGAAGTCAAGCTGGAGCCGCTGGAGCGCTCGGTGCTGTATGACCGCATCTACACCACACGCGATTTCGACCTGACGCTGGGATCGATTTACTCGGCTGGTGACCCGGCCATTGGCTACACCCGCTTGTACATCACCAACACCAGCACCTCGCCCAACACCAACGCCAGCAGCTACAGCAATCCCAAAGTTGACGACTTGCTGGGGCAAGCCGCCACCGCGCCTGAGCGCGCCACGCGGGCCCAGTTGTACAAGGACTTGCAGGTGATCCTCAATGAGGACCTGCCCTCCTTGGTGTTGTTTGACGAGGAAACTGTCGACACCGCCAGCCGCAAGCTAACCGGCGTCTTTCCGGCCCTGGATGCGCGAGACCAATGGGCGGGTGTTCGCCGCAATGACTGACCAGCGCCGGGTCACACGGCCTGGCAGCGCCCCATGATCAGTTTCATCGTGCGGCGCCTGCTGCACGCGCTGCCCCTGCTGTTGGCCGTGGTGGTGCTGAATTTTTTGCTGATTGCGTTCACCCCGGGTGATCCGGTCACTCTGCTGGTCGGTGATTTCCCGGCGCCGGCGGAATACCTGGCCCAAATGCGCCGCGAATACGGGCTGGACCAGCCCATGTGGGTGCAGCTGTGGCGCTACCTGTCCAAAGTGCTGGTGGGGGACCTGGGTTACTCGTTTGCGGCCCAGCAACCCGTTTCCCAATTGATTTGGGGGCGACTGGGGGCGACGGTGACCCTGACGCTCAGCGCCCTGACCTTTGCCAGCGTGGTCGGTGTCACCCTGGGCATCATCGCCGCCCGGGCCACGCAGTCGCCAGGGACCCGCTGGCTTGACTCGGGCATCCAGGCCGGATCGTCGGCGGGTTATTCGATTCCAGACTTCTGGCTGGGCCAGTTGCTGATCCTGACGTTTGCGATCTGGCTGGGCTGGTTGCCGTCACAGGGCAGCCAGCCCATCCGTGGCCTGTCGGATGGCTGGGCCGGCGTGGGCGAGCAATTGCGCCACCTGGCGATGCCGATGCTGGCTCTGTCGATGCGTTACCTGACCCTGATCACACGCATCACCCGGGCTGCCATGCTGGAGGTACTGAACGCCGACTACATCCTGGCGGCGCGCTCGCGCGGTGCGAGCGAGTGGACGGTGATGATGGTCCATGCCCTGCGCAACGCAGCCGCACCGGTGCTGACGGTCATTGGCTACAACGTCGGCTTCATGCTGGCGGGCTCGGCCCTGATCGAAGCGGTGTTTGGATGGCCGGGCATTGGTCGTCTGCTGTACGAGTCCATTTCCCGCCGGGATTACCCAGTGATGCTGGCCATCCTGCTGATGGTGTCGGTCACGGTGGTGCTGGCCAATCTGGCCACCGACATCGTGCACCGGCTGATTGACCCCCGGATTGACCGAACATGAAACGACTACTGCGCCGCCAGGCCACCCGCCTGGCACTGCTGATCCTGCTGCTATTGGTCCTGCTGGCCGTCTTTGCGCCCTGGGTCTGCCAGTATGCGCCCATGGCGGGCGGCGACAACGCGCTGCTGGCCCCATTCTCGGCTGGCCATTGGCTGGGCACGGATGACCTGGGCCGGGACATCTGGTCGCGCGTGGTGTACGGCACCCGAATCTCTTTGCTGGTGGGCGTGTGCAGCGCCGCCCTCACCATCCTGATTGGCGTTGTGGCGGGCGCCCTGGCCGGTTATTTTGGCGGCTGGACCGACGCGATCTTGATGCGGATCGCAGAGTTTTTTCAAACACTGCCCCGCTTTGTGCTGGCCTTGATCGTGATCGCACTGTTTGGTGCCAGCGTGACCAAGATGATCCTGGTGATCGCCGTGCTGTCATGGCCCCAGATTGCGCGCGTGGTGCGGGCCACCGTGGCCAGCCTGAAGCAGTCGCAGTTTGTCGATGCGGCCCGGGTCGGCGGCATGGGGCACGGGGCCATCATCTTCCGTGAAATCCTGCCCAATGTGGCGGCGCCGATCGTCGTGCTGGGCTCACTGGACATTGCCTCGGCCATCCTGATCGAAGCCAGCCTGAGTTTCTTCGGCCTGGGCGACCCCAATGCGGTGTCGTGGGGCGCCATGCTCAACGACGCACAGCAGTACCTGCGCACCGCCTGGTGGATGTCGGCCTTTCCGGGCCTGGCCATCGCCCTCACCGTCTTGTCCTTCAACCTGGTGGGTGATGCGCTGAACGACGCGCTCAACCCACGCGGCGCCAACTTCACATGAGCACCACCCTGCTGGACGTCAAACACCTGTGTGTGGATGTCCGCACACCTACGGGCCCGCTGCGCATCGTCAATGATGTGAGCTTCACCGTGCAGCGCGGCGAAGCGGTGGGGCTGGTCGGCGAGTCCGGCTCGGGCAAGTCAATGACCGCGTTTGCCTTGATCAACCTGTTTCCCTCGCCCCTGGTGCACATCAGCAGCGGCGAGGTCTGGCTGGAGGGACGTCAGCTCTCGACCCTGTCGCCCGACGCACTCAGGGCCGTGCGTGGCGCCCGTGTCGGTATGGTGTTTCAGGACCCATCGACCTATCTGGACCCGCTGATGCCGGTGGGCCGCCAGATTGCCCAAACCCTGCGTGCCCATGGCCAAACCGAGGGTTGTGAGGCCCGCGTGCTGGACTTGCTCAACCTGATGGAACTGGCCAAGCCGGCGCAGGTGGCCCGTCAGTACCCGCATGAATTGTCGGGCGGCATGCGTCAGCGCATCCTGATCGCCGCCGCCCTGGCCATGAAACCGGCCTTGCTGATTGCCGACGAACCGACCACCGCACTGGATGTGACGGTACAGGCCGGCATCCTGCGACTGCTGGTGCGACTGCGCCAGCAACTGGACCTTGGCATTCTGCTCATCACGCACGACCTGGCCGTGGTGGCGCAAACCTGCCAACGGGTGAATGTGATGTATGCCGGCGAGTTGATTGAACAAAACGAGGTGGCGCCGCTGTTCGCTAACCCGCGCCACCCCTATACCCAGGGCCTGTTGCGCAGTGTGCTGAATCCGCAATCGCGGGCCAGCCGACTGTTCTTTATCCCGGGCAGTGTGCCCATGGCCGGCCAGGCGCTGCCAGGCTGCCGCTTTCATCCCCGCTGCCCGATCCGGCAGCCCGGGCGCTGCGACTTAGAAACGCCAGCGCTCGCGCCTGCAGCCACCGACACCGGCCTCACGCGCTGTCATTTGGCGGCTGGGCCGGCCGCTGCCGATGCCTGGCGCGAGGACGCCCTCGCCCTACAAGCGCCGCAACCCAGCCCATGACACCCGACACACCCCCCTTGCTCGCAGCCTGTGCCGTGAGCCGCCGGTTCCCCATCCGTGGCAGTGGCGGCCTGCTGCGTCGAACCGCGTACCAGCTGGCCGTGGACCAAGTCTCTATCGCACTGTACGCCGGCGAGGTGGTGGCGGTGGTGGGTGAGAGTGGCAGCGGCAAAACCACGCTGGGGCGCATGCTGCTGGGCCTGACCGCACCCAGCGCCGGCAGCGTCCAGTACAAAGGGGCAGACATCAGCCGCCTGCACGGTGACGACTGGCAGCGTTTTCGGCGGGACGTGCAGGTGGTTTTTCAGGATACGGGCGGCTCGCTCAACCCGCGCCACAGCATCGGCGACAGCATTGCCCTGCCACTATGCTACAACTTGGCGATGGATGCCAAAGCAGCGGCGAGTGAGGTGGACCGTCTGTTGGACCAGGTGGGGCTGGCGCCTAACAATTTTCGCCATCGGCTGCCGCACGAACTCTCTGGTGGCCAACGGCAGCGGGTGGGCATCGCCCGGGCCCTGGCCTCGCGGCCAGCCTTGATCGTCGCCGACGAGCCGGTGTCGGCGCTCGACGTGTCAGTGCGGGCGCAGATTCTGCGGCTGATGGCCGATCTGCGGCAAGAGCAGCAATTGGCCTACCTGTTCATCAGCCACGACCTGGGTGTGGTGCGTGCACTGGCCGACCGGGTGCTGGTGATGTACCAGGGGCGTGTCGTGGAGGCGGGCAGCGCCGACGAGATCTTCAACCACCCTGCGCACGAATACACCCAGCGCTTGCTGGCCGCCACCCCGGTGCCGGACCCGGCTCAGCCCCTGCAGGCTTTGCCGCTGGACAGCCAGCCCTGAACGCGGACCGCAGCATGCAACAGGTCTGGATTGACACTGATATGGGGTTTGACGACCTGGCTGCGGTGCTGCTGGTGGCCGCTCAGCCAGACTGGCAGATTGACGGCCTGTCCCTGGTCGCCGGCAATGCGCCGCTGGCGGTGGTGATTGACAACGCCTTGCGCAGTGCTGCCTGCTTTGGCTGGCGCATGCCCATTCACGCCGGGCGAGACCGGCCCCTGGCCTGTGCGTTGGTGACGGCGCAAAATATTCTGGGCCAGGACGCCATGGCGTCGGCAGGCCGCAGCCTGCCGTTGGCCCGCAGCCAGCTGGCCGGCACCGAGGCGGTTGAGGCCCTGACACGTTATCTGGCAGCTGCTGCCGCGCCGGTCACCATCCTGGCCCTGGGCCCTTTGACCAACATCGCGGCGGTGCTGCTGGCACGCCCAGACCTGGCGCCGCAAATCGGTCAGCTGATGTGGATGGGGGGCAGCGCCGGCCCCGGAAACCACAGCGCCGCCGCTGAGTTCAATGCCGCCGTCGACCCTGAATCGGTGCAGACCGTGCTGGACCACCAGCTGCCCCTGCGCATGGTGGGCCTGGATGCCTGCCGGCAGGTCCGCGTGCACGCGCGCGACGCCGAGGCCCTGCGGGCCCTGGGCACTGAGCGGGCCTGCCTGTTGGCCGAACTGCTGCTGGGCTATGTGCGCATCGCCAGCCCGGACGGCACCTTGCCTATGGCGCTGTACGACCCGACCGCCGCCGCCGCCTTGGTCAGCCCCCAAGGTATGCAGTGGCGCGCCGCGCACATGGCGATGGAACTCCAAGGCCAGCACACGCGTGGCATGACCGTGCTTGAGTGGCGCATACCCCGGCGCGCCCAAGCCAATGTGTGGGTAGCCGGCCTGGCCGACGAGACCCTGTTGCGCGCCACGGTGCTGGATGGCCTGGCCCACGCCGCTTGTTCCTGAGAGCTTGTTCCTGAGACCGAGACAGCACACCCCATGACGCTCGACACCGACACCCCAGCCCTGCTGCAATTCCTGCGCGCCATGCCCAAGGTTGAAATCCATTGCCATCTTTTGGGCACGGTACGGCACAGCACCTTCATGGCACTGGTGCGCGCTGCGGCAACGCGAACCCAGAGTAGCGGCGCGGTCATGCCGCTGACCGAGCAAGAAGCCAACGCGTTTTACATTCGGGGCGACAAGCCGGTCGGGGTGCTCAAGGCGCTGCGTGCGCTCGATTCGCACCTGATTGCCAGCCCGGAAGACCTGTACCGCCTGGTCTACGAGTATCTGGAGGATGCCGCCGCCCACAACGTGCGGCACGCCGAGTTTTCCTGGAACCCAACCGGCACCGCCCGCGACTCGGGCATCGCCTACCCACAGGCGATCGATGCCATCGTGCGGGCGATCCATGACGCGCGGGCCGACCACGGCATTCAGGGCTGGCTGATTGCCGCCATTGACCGGGAAGCCTCGCCCGACGAGGCGGTGCAGATGGTGCGCTGGGTCACCGAGCACCGTCGGCCCGAAGTCCTGGGCATCGGCATCGACTACAGCGAGGTCAACCGGCCGCCCGAGATGTTTGCGCAAGCCTACGCCGACGCGCGCCGCGCTGGCCTC
>CAJAXU010000245.1 GCA_903948045.1 uncultured beta proteobacterium
ATCATGCCGCCGGCGCACGGCTTGGCCATTCACCGCCGGGCTGCCGCTCGCTAGCGGAATCACCGCGCCAGCACGGGCAAACAGCGGCAGCCGCGCCAAGGGGGCCGCTACGGTATGCCACTGGCCGGCATCGAAGCGTTCGCCAGTGTCAAAGTCGTACCAGGCTGACGGCCCGGCCGGCAGGTAGACCCGGCGTGTGCTGTCGCCGGCCTGCACCACGGGTGCTACCAACAGTGCGTCACCGAGCATGAAGTCGTCACTGTCGGCGTAGCAGGCCTCGTCGTCCGGAAATTCGTAAAAGGTGGGGCGCAGAATCGGCTGGTGCAGCGCGCTGGCTTGCTCGAACAGCTGCCACAAATAGGGCAGCAGCGTGTAGCGCAGGCGGATCGCTGCCGCCACATGTACGGTAACCTCAGGATGCAGCCAGGGCACGTTGTTATTGGAGCCGGGTTTCCAGGAGTTCATCACCATGCGCGGGTTCAGGCAGCAGGCCTGCACCCAGCGCACAAACAGCTCGGGCCCGGGCGACGGACCGTAAAAACCACCCACATCGTGCCCGATGTTGAACAGGCCCGACAGGCTCATCTGCAGCCCGGTGCGAATGTTCCAGCGCAAGTTCTCCCAATTGGTGCTGTTGTCGCCCGACCAAGTTTGGGCATAGCGCTGCACCCCGGGCGGACCACCCCGACTGACAGTGAACACCGACTCAGCCGACTGCTGCTGCGGCTGGTTTTGGGCCTGCGCCTCAAAGCTGGCCCGCGTCATCAGCAGCGCATGCAGCGGCCGCGCCCGGTGCATGGGCAGCGGCTGGCCGAAGCCGTCGCAGCTGGCGCCATCGTCCATGATGGCGTATTCGTTGTTGTCGTTCCAGGCTGCGTCGATGCCGAAATCCAGCACCTGACGCTGCAGGCTGCGCTGCCACCAGGCCACCACCGCCGGGTTGGAAAAATCGAGGTGGGCGCCGACGCCGTCCCAGAACTGCTCCACCACCGGCGCGGCAGTGGCGGCATCGTGGATGAAGCCGTCCTTGGCTCGTACCTCGTCCCAGGCCGGGTGGTCGTCGAGCAGGCAGGGTTTGACGTTGGCCACCAGCCGCATGCCGGCCTGCTGAAACCGCGCATTGAGCGCTTTTGGGTCGGGAAACTTGTCGTGGTTCCAGGTGAAGACGTAGCGGCGCTTGCCGCGCGAGGAATAGCCCGAGCCGTAATGGAAGGCTGAGCAGGGGATGCCTTCAGATTCAATCCGGTCAATGAAGGTATTGAGCTGGGCCTGGGCATCGGGTGCATCAGCCAGGCCCATGGCGGTCTGGGCGTAGCCGAGTGACCAGCGCGGCGGCAGGTGGGTGCCACCAATCAGGCGCACAAACTGGGCGATGACTTCGAGAGGCGTGGCCCCGGCCATCAGGTAGTAATCGAGGTCACCGTCGTCAATGTCGACGTAGCGGTAGAAGTCGTGGTAATTATCGTGCTCGCATTCCAGGTCAAAAGTGCAGGCGCTCAGGGTGTCGTAGTACAGACCGTACCAGTGGCCGGTGGCGGCACGGGTCAGCACAAACGGCCAGTGTTTGTACAGCGGGTCGCCGTGCTGCGGGTCGTAACCCAGGGCATCCAGCGCCAGCGTGCGCAGCCGACGGCCCTGCAGGTTGAGCGGGCCGGTCTTGTCGCCCAGGCCGTAATAGCGCTCGGCCCGGTCGCGCTGCAGGTAGTGCCGCACGGCACCCGTGCGCCGACTGTGCAGGTAGGCCGCGCTTTGGCGGTCGCTGAGCAGCGGGCGGCCTAGGGCGTCGTGCCAGCTCAGGGCCAGCGGGTCCAGCCGCAGCGTGACCGACAACGCGGCGGTGGCCAGGGTCAGGCCGTCAGCGCTCTGGCTGAACTGGGCGGGCGGGCGAGAAAAGCCAGTGAGGTCGTCGCGCGCGCGGCCGGCCCAGGCCACATCCTGCACCACCGGGGCGGTGGCGTTGGTGGTGGTGACGGCACTTTGCGGTGCAATCGCCCAGGTGCGTGGCTCGCGGTAGCCGGCGGCGGGCCGGTGGCGCACCCGCACCAGGCTGGGCTCCAGCACGTCCACCTGAAACTGCGCGCCGTCGGGCAGGCTCAAGGACGCACCATGCGCATCGAGCGTGGCAATTCGGGTCGGTCCCAACGGGTTCATGGTTTACAGCCTCTGGCCATTGGCATCAAAACAGTGCAGGTGTGGCGCGGGCAAGGCCAGCGCCACGGACTCACCCGGGCGCAGCAGGGTCTGGCCGGGGCACACCAGCTCGAACGGCGTGTCCGTGCCGACCGTGCCCCGCAGCACGCTGCTGGCGCCAAGTTGCTCGACCTGGTTCAGGCGCAGCTGGAGCGGACCGTCGGCCGCCAACTCGGCATGCTCCGGCCGCAGCCCGATGGTGTGGCTACCAACCGGCAAGCTGGGCGCGCCGGTCTGGCCGGCGACCAGCGCCGCCGGCAGAAAATTCATGCGGGGGCTGCCGATAAAACCGGCGACAAAGGTGTTGCAGGGCCGGTTGTAGAGTTCCAGCGGCGCGCCAATCTGCTCGACCCGGCCGGCACGCAGCACCACAATCTTGTCTGCTAGCGTCATGGCCTCGACCTGGTCGTGGGTGACGTAGACCATGGTCGCCCCGAGCCGGGCATGCAGCTCGCGCAGCTCGGCGCGCATGGAGACGCGCAGCTCGGCGTCCAGGTTGGAGAGTGGCTCGTCAAACAGGAACAGCCGTGGGTCGCGCACGATGGCACGGCCAATGGCCACGCGCTGCCGCTGGCCGCCCGAGAGCTGGGTCGGCTTGCGCTGCAGCAAGTCGTCCAGGCGCAGCAGGCGCGCGGCGTCCTGCACCTTGGCCTGAATTTGTGGCCGTGGAACCTGCAGGTTCTCCAGACCAAACGCCATGTTGTCGTACACGCTCATGTGCGGGTACAGCGCATAGCTCTGGAACACCATGGCGCAGCCGCGCTGGGCCGCGCCAACGTCATTCACCACCTGGCCGTCGATGCGGATCTCACCGCCACTGGGCGACTCCAGCCCGGCAATCACCCGCAGCAGGGTGGACTTGCCGCAGCCCGACGGGCCG
>CAJAXU010000246.1 GCA_903948045.1 uncultured beta proteobacterium
CCCATGATGCTGTTGGTGGCGTCAATCAGCGGCAGCAGCTCACGCGGCGCGTCACCCGCTTGCAAGGGGTCCAGCTGGCCGTCCGGGCGCTGCTGCAGCTGCTGGCTGAGTCGCCGCACCGGCCGGGTGGCCCGCTGCACCACCACAATCACCACCAGCGCAATCACCGAGACCAGCACCGCCTGCCGCCACAGGGTGTCGAGCAGGATCTGGGCCGCCAGCGTGCGCCGTAACTCCAGCGTTTCGGCCACCTGTACCACCGCCATCACCCGCGCCTGTGCCATGGCGACGGGCTGCAAAAGCACGGCTACCCGCACCGCTTCGCCCTCGTGCAGGTCGTCATAAAAATCCACCAGCGCAGAGTAGGGCCCGCGGTCGGGCAGTTGGCCACGCCACATCGGCAGGGTGGCGAAGCCGTCAATCAACTCGCCCCGGGTGCTGGAGATGCGGTACACCATGCGGCTGCGGTTGTCGGCCTCAAAGGCCTCCAGCGCGGCATAGGGCACCGTGGTGCGCAGTTGTGCCTCAGCCCCGTCGCCCACGGCTTCAATGCGCTCCCCGATCGATTTGGCCGAGGCCAGCAGGGTGCGGTCATAGGCGGTGTTCACGGCCGCCAGCGCCTGCCGGTACAGGCTCAGCGTGTCCACCACAATAAACAGCCCGATCGGCACCAAAATGCCGATCAGCAGGTAGCGGCGCAGCGAGATCGCCATCAGCCGGTTTTCAGCAGGTAGCCCAGGCCCCGCAGTGTCATCAGGGTGGCGCCGGTGGGCAGCAGCTTTTTGCGCAGCCGGTACACCACCACTTCCACCGCCTCAAACTGCACGTCAATCGCGTCTGGAAACACCAGCTCAAACAGCCGCTCTTTGCTGACAGCGTGGCCGGGGCGGGCCAGCAGCGCACGCAGCAAGGCCAGTTCGCGCGGCGGCAGGTCCAGCACCTGGCCCTGGTGGTAAACGGCTCCGCTATCTTTATCATAGCTAAAGAGGTCCATTCCACGGGGGCTAGAGGCCAATTCGGCACTATTTTCTGAGCGGCGCAGCAGCGCGCGGACGCGGGCTTCAAGCTCGTCCAGATCAAAGGGTTTGGGCAGATAGTCATCGGCGCCGGCATTGAGCCCCAGGATGCGGTCGCCCACCGTGCCACGCGCAGTCAGGATGAGGACCGGCGTGCTCAGCCCGCTTGCGCGCGCCTGGGCCAACACGTGCAGCCCATCCAAGCCGGGCAGGCTCAGGTCCAGCAGAACCACGTCAGGCCGGGTCTGCTGCCACTGGGCCAGCGCGGCGCTGCCATCGGCACACAAGTCCACCGCCCACCCCAGCCGCGTCAACGCGCGCAACAGCGTGGTGCGCATCGCGGGGTCGTCTTCCACCAGCAGCAGTTTCATGGCGTCAAACCATACCATGCGGCCTAAGCTTTGGAATCCATGCGGTTCCCCAGCCGCCAAAGCGAGGTGCGCTCTGCCGCGCGGGCGGCGTGCAGTGGGTCGTTGACGTCGGCGGCCTTGGGGTGCTGGGCTTGGGTTTCCAGGCGGCCGAGCACGGTCAGCCCGTGCTGATCAAAGGCCGCCAGCAGTTCGGCCCGAGTGCGCAGGCCTAAATGTTCCGCCAGATCAGACAAGATCAGCCAGCCCTCGCCGCCCGGCAGCAAGTGGCCCGCCAGCCCGGCCAAAAAGCCCAGCAGCATGCGGCTGTCTTCGTCGTACACGGCGCGCTCGATCGGCGCGCTGGCCCGCGCTGGCAGCCACGGGGGGTTGCACACCACCAGGTTCGCCTGCCCCGGCGGGAACAGGTCTGCCTGCACCACCTCTACCTGTGCCGCCAGGCCCAGCTGGGCCAGGTTCTCCCGGGCGCAGGCCAGTGCCCGGGGGTCTTGGTCAGTTGCCACCACCTGGGCTACACCGCGCCGTGCCAGCACCGCCGCCAGCACGCCGCTGCCGGTGCCGATATCAAAGGCAAGCAAGGGCTGGCCCAGCGTCGGCGGCAGGGCAGTGTTGGCCACCAGGTCCACGTACTCGCCCCGCAGCGGCGAAAACACGCCGTAATGGGGGTGCACCCGGTTGGTGGGCGCTGGCCCCAGGGCCTTGATTTCCACGCCTTTTTTGCGCCACTCAAAGGCGCTGGTCATGCCCAGCAGGTCACGCAGTGAGGCCACGCAAGCCACGCCGTCGCTGCCCGCGACACCCCAGGCCTGGGCGCAGGCTTCGCGTGTGTCCGGCGCGCGGCGCAGCGTGATCTGGTGGTCTGCGCCAAACGGCAGCAGCAACATGCCCAGCACGCGTGCCCGCTGCGCCCGCGCCTGTCGGTGCAAGTGGAACGCCCGGCCCACTGGGTCGTCCGGCGTTGATTTGCGCGACTTGGCGGCTGATTTGTCGGCGCGCCGGGTCAGTGCCTGTAGCAGCTGACGGGCGTTTTGGAAATCGCCACGCCAGAGCAAGCCGGTGCCCTCGCAGGCCAGGCGGTAGGCGGCATCCGCCGTGGTGCGGTCGTCGGCGAGCACCACCTTCAGGGGTGCGGCCACGCCGCGCTCAGAACGCCAGCGCGCGGTACAGGCCACGCCGTCTTCGAGCCAGTGGATCGCCGGCGGCGGTGTGCTGCCGGTGGCAGCAATTGAATCGGTCATGGGGCCTTATGGGTGTTTTCCCTAGTGTCGCAGAGGTGTTTTCGACAGCCATTTGACAGCTGCGGGTCCCATCATCGCAGGGTTCGTCTAACCATAGGAGACCTCGATGCGTCGCAATACTTTTATCAAGTCCATGGCCGCTTTGGCCGCTGGCAGCAGCCTGCCGCTTGGCGCCCTGGCTGCCGGCATGAATGTCAAGATGATGATCCCCGCCAACCCCGGCGGCGGCTGGGACGGCACCGGCCGTGCCCTGGGCAAGGCCTTGCTTGAAGCCAAGGTGGCCGAGACCGTCACCTATGAAAACAAGGGCGGTGCTGCCGGTGCCCTGGGCCTGGCCCAGTTTGTCAACGCCAGCAAGGGCGACCCGAACGCCATCATGGTGATGGGTGCGGTCATGCTGGGCGGCATCATTACCGGCAAACCAGCAGTTTCCTTGGGCTCGGCCACC
>CAJAXU010000247.1 GCA_903948045.1 uncultured beta proteobacterium
CTGTTCTGACTAGCCGGGTATCAATTCAATTGTTCCAGGGCCCTTCGGGGCCCTTGCCATTTGTCGGTGCCAATGCGGAACTCCGCCATATTTGCGCCTTCCTACACAGCCGCTAACAGCTTTTAAGCTTCTCTGAAAATATCCCATCAGGGCCTTTAGAAGGCCTGCTCGATGCAACTGAACACGTGCAGCGGGCAGCAGTTGCTCTGTACACACGTTGTGTTGGGGGTGTGTAGGGCCTGCGCAGCGTTCTCTGCCGCGCGGACTACTACGTGAATAGTTGGTAACGTGATCAGGGTCAATTGCGCATTTGATCCTTCCGGTATAAGCAAAGCCTCGCAGGTAACAGGCTACGCTTTCCCATGAATTCCCTTGGCCTTATCTGGCTTCAATTCGCTTTCTGTGCCGCATTGATCGGCACAGCGGGTTATCAGCTGTCAAGCTACGGCGATGCCATCGCCCGTCGCACGGGTTTGTCTGGCAGCTGGATCGGGCTGGCATTGCTGGCCACCGTCACCTCGCTACCGGAGTTGGCGACCGGCATCACCAGCGTCACCGTTGCCCACGCGCCCAATTTGGCAGTAGGCGATGCGCTGGGCAGTTGCGTCGTGAATCTGGTGTTTCTGGTGGTGATTGACTTCTTCTTTCGCAGAGAGCCGGTCTGGCATCGCGCGGGTCAGGGCCATGTGCTGGCCGCAGCGTTTGGGGTCGTCATGTTGGGCTTTACGCTGGTCAGCCTGTTGATAAGCCAAGTCAAGCCTTCTGGAGCGATGGCGGTGGCCGCAAGCGCGACACAACTTGGTTTTGGCTTGACCACTCCGGTCTTGCTAGCCCTGTATCTGGTCGCAATGCGCACCGTCTTTGCGTATGAACGCGACCATGCGGTGCTGGAAACGGTTGAGGTAGGCGCCGCGTTGCCAGCCCTGCGCACATCCGTGATCCGCTTTGCCATGGCAGCCTGCGTCGTTGCGGGTGCTGGCATCTGGTTGCCGTTTGTAGCGACCGACCTGGCCAACACCATGGGCTGGAACAAATCATTTGTCGGCAGTCTGTTTGTGGCCCTGGCGACATCGTTGCCGGAACTGGCCGTCACCTTGTCCGCCTTACGCATGGGTGCGCTGGATATGGCTATTGGCAACCTGCTGGGCAGCAACCTGTTCAATGTGGCCATCATTGCGGTGGACGACCTGTTTTACCGCCCCGGCGTGCTGCTGGCCAGTGTGTCACCGGTGCATGCGGTCACAGCGGGATCGGCGATCACCATGACTGGTTTGGCCATGGTCGGCCTGTTCTTTAAGCCGGGCGGGCGCGTCATGCGGGCCGTCAGTTGGATTAGCTTAGGGATGGTGGCCATGTACTTACTGAATACGTACGTGCTCTTTCTCCATGGCGAATAAGCCTTTACCCGCCCCTGCCCAGCCTTCGGGCCAATGGCACCTGCAAGAGGTTCACGCACTCACGCAGGAGCATGGCGTAGACCCGGCTCACGGTCTGCATGTGCACCAGGTCAATGACCGCGCGCTCCAGTTTGGCCCCAACGCGCTGCCCACAGCAGACCAGCGCAGCCTGGGCTCGCTGGTCTTGGAGCAGTTCAGCGACTTCATGATTCTGGTGCTGCTGGCGGCTGCAGTGATATCCGGCGTGCTGGGCGATCTGGTCGACACACTGGTGATACTGGTCATTGTTTTGATCAATGCGGCTATCGGGCTGGTGCAATCTTGGCGCGCAGACCAGGCGCTGGCAGCACTACAACGCCTGTCGGCAGCCCAAGCCACGGTGCTGCGTGGCGGCCAAGTACAGCAGGTGCCCGCGCACGTGTTGGTGCCCGGCGACATCGTTTTATTGGAGGCTGGTAACCAGGTGCCCGCCGATTTGCGGCTGATCAAGACGGCGCAGCTCAAGGTAGATGAGTCTGCGCTAACCGGTGAATCGGTCACCGTGGATAAACACACCGACGTGCTCGAAGGCACAGAGCATGCCCTGGGCGACCGACTCAATATGGCCTTCAAGGGCACCACCGCCACCCATGGACGTGGACACGGGCTGGTGGTGGCCACTGGCATGGCCACAGAGCTTGGCAAAGTGGCTGGGCTGCTGGACCAGAACAACAACCGCAGCACCCCTTTGCAACTGCGACTGGCCGCCTTTGGCAAACGCGTGGCAATCGCCGTGCTGGCCATTTGTGCCGTTATCTTTGGCGTGGGTGTGCTACGTGGTGAAGCCCCTTTGCTGATGGTGATGACTGCCATCAGTCTAGCCGTGGCGGCCATTCCGGAGGCGCTACCGGCCGTCGTCACAGTGTTGCTGGCGTTGGGTGCGCGCAAGATGGTGGCTGTCAACGCGCTGATTCGTCGCCTGCCTTCGGTGGAGACGTTGGGCTCGGTCACCTTCATCTGTTCCGATAAAACTGGAACATTGACGCAAAACCGGATGCAGGCGCAGTGCCTGATTGCGGGAGATATTGCGGGTGCTACGGGCTGGATGCCGGGGGTTGTGCCAGCGGACGCCGCCCACAACGCGCTGTTACAAGCTGCCGCCCTGTGCAACGACGCCACCGCTACGCCGGGCAACACCTGGCTGGGGGACCCTACAGAGACGGCCCTCACCGAGGTGGCCGCTCTGGCAGGGCTGGTCAAAGCCGAACTCGATGTCCGCTGTCCAAGGGTGTTGGAACTGCCGTTTGACTCGGTTCGCAAACGCATGACCACTTTCCACCGAGACGCCGACAGTTTGGTGGCCTATACCAAAGGTGCCCCCGAGTCGGTGATCCCTGTGTGCGCCACCCAATGGGCTGCTACAAAAGAAGGGAAATCAGCACAATTCGATTCAGAGGCGTGGCTGGCGCGCGCTAACACGCTTGCGGCACAGGGCCTGAGGGTGCTGGCAATTGCGCAGCGCACCCATGACAAGCTGCCTGAAAGCGCTTCCAACAGTGCGGCAATTGAACACGGTTTGTGTCTGATTGGCCTCATTGGCCTGATCGACCCACCGCGGGAGGAGGCCGCTGCGGCGGTGCGTGAATGTTTGGCGGCTGGCATAACGCCGGTGATGATTACCGGCGACCACCCGGCCACCGCACGGGCGATTGCGTTGCGGCTTGGCATTGTGGCCGCGGACGATGCCCCCCTACTCACTGGCGCAGACCTGACGAGCCTGGATGACGAGTCATTGAAGGCCCAGGTGACCCAGGTGCGTGTGTATGCGCGGGTGGACCCGGCGCAAAAAATCCGTATCGTCGAGGCACTGCAAGCCCAGGGTGAGTTTGTTGCTATGACCGGCGACGGCGTCAACGATGCCCCGGCGCTCAAGCGAGCCGACATAGGCATTGCCATGGGCAAGGGTGGCACCGACGTGGCGCGCGAGGCCGCCAGTCTGGTGCTGCTGGACGACAACTTCGCGACCATCGTCAAGGCGGTGAGGGAGGGGCGGCGCATATACGACAACATACGCAAGTTTGTCCGCTACGCCATGACTGGCAACTCGGGCGAAGTCTGGACTATTTTTTTGGCCCCTATGCTGATGCTACCGATACCGCTGCTACCCATCCACATTCTGTGGGTCAACTTGGTCACCGACGGTCTGCCGGGTCTGGCACTGGCGGCAGAACCGGCCGAGCGCTGCATCATGCAACGCGCACCCCGCGCACCCACGGAGAGCATTTTTGCCCATGGCATGTGGCAACACATTCTGGGTGTCGGACTACTTCTAGGCGGCTTATGCCTGGGCATTCAAGCCTGGGCCATTTCCACCGGTCAGGCACACTGGCAAACCATGGTTTTTACGGTACTGACGTTGGGTCAAATGGCCCACGTGATGGCGATTCGCTCGGAGACCGAACCGCTATGGCGGCTTGGGCTGGGCACCAACAAGCCGCTGCTGGGTGCCGTGGTGCTGACGTTTGGGCTGCAAATGGCCACCATTTATGTCCCGTTCCTCAACCCCATTTTCAAGACTGAGCCGCTGAGCCTTGCCGAACTGGCGTTGTGCCTCGCCGCGGCATCTGTAGTGTGGGTTGCAGTGGAGCTTGAAAAGGCGTGGCGTCGCAGGCAGTACGGCTCCATCACTAACAATGGAGTGGATACCCCATGAGAAAACACACTGCATCTTCCTAATAATTGGAACTGCGCGTCCACGAGTTGGCGCAACTCTTCAACTCGATGGCCCCCACGCCGTTTCACAGCAAGGCACTTGACCACAAGGCCGAGACCTTCCTTGAAGTCTGGGCGCGTGGTTTCTACACGATCGCGCGGGAAAGACTGACGATTGCGGGGGGGGCTAATCTGGGATCGCCAGGCGGCCCGCCCGTCGCAAAGACCTGACCTCCAGCACCCGGTGTGACACCCTCGTGCCATTATTGGCCAGTCAAAGCTGCGCCAGCGGGATATTGCCTGCGCCTTCGTCCGCTTCCAGCAGCCGAACCAGCTTTGCCAGTTCACGATTCAGGTTGGAAAGAGCGGTGTCGTCGAGCCGCCGAAGCGCGTCGGGCAGTACGCCCTCAAAGGGGCCGGGCATCTTTTTGAGTGCTTTTTTGCCTTCTGGCGTCACGCGCAGCTCCACCACGCGTTTGTCGATTGCCGACTTGTTCAGTGTGATCAGTTGCTTCTTGAGCAAGCCCTTGATCAGGTTGCTCGCGGTGGACTGATGAATATCCATGCCGGCGGCAACCTCACTGACGCCCAAACCGGGGTTTTTCTGGATCAGGCTCAGTGCCCAGACCTGGGCGCCACCCAAACCAGTCTCTTTCTCCACCTGCCGGAAGTGCGTTCTGACAGAGTTAAACAGCACGCGAAACTGCCGTAGCGCCTGAGCGGCGCTGTCACCAGGGTTGACGGATGGCTTGGAGGCATTCATGGACACTGAGAGCTGATGATGGTGCCCGAATCATACGGTGGTGGCCAGTGACGGCGGCGCCTAGGGTTCAACCCCCGCGAGGATTTGCGCGCGCACCCGTTTCATCAACAAATCGTCAAATGTATAAAAGCCCTTGGGGCAGTCGCGCAGTTCGTTCAGGGCAAATGCGGCTCCGGTGCCAAACGCTTCGCGCTTGATGGCGTCGTGGATCAGCCGCACCGTTTGGTACGGGAACCCGAAAATCACCTCGTGGTGCCCCACGATGCCGCCCAGACGCATGGAAGTGATTTTGTCCCCACCCACGGCCAGGCTCTCAGCAATTTTTTTGGCTGTGCCCGAGATCTCGGGCTTATCCCGAAAATGCTGCTCCAGAATTTCCACGTCGGCAAACGGTGCAATCTCGCGAAGCAGGCGGGCAGCCATGATCAAAAAATTGATACCGACGGTGATGTTGGGTGAACACAGTACCTTGGCGTGCGATCCCATGGACCGGATGTACGCCAGCTGTCCATCGTCATATGACGATATTGCCGTCACCAACGTCAGGCCCCGGCGCTTGACCTCTTCCCCGTAGATGGCCGCTGACGCCGCATTCGAAAAATCCACCAAAGCATCCACCGGGTGCTGGTCCAGCCAAGTGGCCAAGCCGCCTTGCGTCAACGCAGTGATGGGTACGCTGGCGCCACCCAGCACCGCCGATGTCGGGCTACCACTGCGGTTGGCAATCCACTCCAGCTGATAACGCGAGTCCTCGCACAACACCTGGGCCACTGCGCAACCTGCCTTGCCGTATCCGATCAATCCCACTTTCATTTCAGCCTCCTTTTTATTGCGCAAACATCAAAATACATTTGTGCAAATATAACAAATTACATTTGTACCAATGTATGATGACCTGTCGGCGACCAATTGAATAGCAACACAATGCGGCAACACCCCCACATTTTTTCGGCGTTTAAAAACGAGCTGTACGACGCTCACCTCTGGCGCGGACGCGCCCTGTTCATTGCATTTGCTGCCCTTGCGGGCCTGACTGTGGTGTGTTTTACCTGGCTCACCGAACACGCGCTGGCCCTGTTCTTCAGGGTGCAGGGCAGCCACTGGTGGGCTCCCCTGCTATGGACGCCCCTCTCCGCTGCGGCGATCGTTTGGGTCACCCGGCGTTATGTGCCGGGTGCGGCTGGCTCTGGCATTCCGCAGGTCATGGCCGCGCAAGATCCATCTGTCACAGAAGGCGCGCGCGGCCTGTTTGTATCCCTGCGGCTCACACTGGCCAAGATGGTTCTTACCGCGTGGGGCCTGCTGGGCGGCTTGTCGCTGGGCCGCGAAGGCCCGTCCGTGCAGATTGCGGCCGGTGTGATGCACAGCGTGCGCCGCTGGTTGCCCAAGCGGTCCCAGATCAGCGAACACAGCCTGCTGGCGGCCGGTGGTGCGGCCGGCATTGCGGCGGCATTCAACACGCCCTTGGGAGGCGTCATGTTTGCTATTGAAGAACTAACCCGCAAAGCCGAGCACCGAAACCATGGCCTTACCATTGCCGCCATCGTATTGGCTGGCTTAATGGGCATCTCAGCTTATGGCAATGGGAGCTACTTTGGCGTCATCCGCGTCGAGGGTTTTGGCTGGAACGCGCTGCTACCGGGTATTCTGGTGTCGCTGGTCTGTGGCCTGCTGGGTGGCTTGTTTGCGCGCCTGCTGGTGGTGTCATTGGCAGGGCATTCTTTGGACTGGTTCAGTGCACAACGTCGGTCGCGGCCTGTGGCCTTTGCCGCTGCTTGTGGCTTAAGCGTTGCTGTCATCGGGGTGGTTACGGCGGGCGACACCTTTGGCAGCGGCTACGCACACACCAAGGCAGCCCTGGACAGCACGGGCGACACCAATTCCCTGTACGTGCCGCTCAAGTTCGTTGCCACCTGGCTCACAGCATGGGCGGGCGTGCCCGGGGGCATCTTTGCGCCGTCGCTGGCAATTGGCGGCGCGGTGGGCGGCGACGTGGCGCAATGGACATCGTATGCCAACCCGCCCACACTCATCGCCCTTGGCATGGCGGCTTTTTTGGCCGCCGTAACCCAAGCCCCACTCACGGCCTTCATCATCGTCATGGAAATGGTGGACGGACACGCTCTGGTGCTTAGCCTTATGGCCAGCGCCCTGTGTGCCAGCGCCGTTTCTCGCCTCATCAGCGCGCCCTTGTACTCGTCATTGGCAGAGCTGCAACTCCTTCGCCTTCCCAAAACCTGAGGTTTCGCTATGGTCCGAAAAATCCTTGTTGTGGTGGATGACAGACCCGTCACCCAGTCCGCCATTGATCAAGCCATCGAAATGGCACAGGCCCACCGCGCCGATATTTTTTTCCTTTGTGTGCTGCCTCACTTCGCGTATCCCGGGTTGGACATGCTCTCTGTGGTCTATGTGACGGCCGAAGACTTGCGGGCCACGAGCGCTGAGGAAGCCTTACGCCTGCTGGCTGCCGCGAGTGCCTGGGCTGAGCGCTGCGGAATCTACAGCCAACAGGCCACGTCCACCGCAGCCGATGCAGCTCAAGCGGTGGCTGACGCCGCAGTGAAAAGGCACTGCGACCTGATCGTGGTGGGCAACGACGAACAAAACGCCGTGGTGCGATTGATCAACGGCAGCATTGTTCCGGGGCTGATCTCTAAGTCCACGGTTCCGGTGCTGGTCTGTAGGGACCGCTCCTCGAGCGCCAAAACGAACAGCCGCCTGCACCGTCCCTCATAAAGCCGAGTTAGACCGGCGTCTGCATGCGCAGCCGCCGCGCCGCATCCTCGGCCCGCGCGTCGTCGATCTCGCGCAACAGACTGCGCACATCGACCGTGCCGCCTTTGGCCTGGAACTGGCCGCTCAGCCTGGCCTCGGCGCTGAGCAGGCCGCGCTGGTACAGGTCCCAGATCTCGGGACCGTAGTGGGTCTGCAGTAGCTCGGGCGCAAAGCGGCCAAAGAAGTCGCGCAGGTTGGCCACATCGCGCAGCAGCATGCGCTGGGCGTGGTTGTTGCCGGCGGCGTCCACGGCCTGCGGCAGGTCGATGATCACCGGCACCGCCTCGTCGTGCTCGTGCCCGAGCAGGATGTTGAACTCCGACAGGTCGCCATGCACGATGCCGGCGCCCAGCATGCGCACCACCTCGCCCAGCAGGGTGGCGTGGTGGGCGCGCGCCTGCTCCGGCGTGAAGGCGACGTCGTTCAGGCGCGGCGCGGCGTCGCCGTTGGCGTCGGTTACCAGCTCCATCAGCAGCACACCCTCAAAAAAGTTGTAGGGCTTGGGCACCCGTACGCCGGCATCGGCCAGCCGGTACAGCGCATCGACCTCGGCGCTCTGCCAGGCGGCTTCTTGCGCTTGGCGGCCAAAGCGCGTGCCCTTGGCCATGGCGCGCGCCTGGCGCGAGTTTTTCACCTTGCGGTTTTCGGTGTAGTCCACCGCCTGGCGAAAACTGCGCTGGTTAGCTTCCTTGTAAATCTTGGCGCAGCGGGTGTCGGTGCCGCAGCGCACCACATACACCTCGGCCTCCTTGCCGCTCATCAGCTGGCGCACCACGCTGTCAATCAGGCCTTCATCCACCAGGGTTTGCAGTCGTGCGGGTGCTTTCATTGGTCGCCTCCCAGCACCTTGACTTGCGGGTTCCAGCCCGCCGTGTTGGCGCGCCGGGCAAACCGCTTGTCGTCAAAGGTGACCATGCTGGTGCAATGGCGGCACGAGGCATGGTGCAGCGCGTCGGCAAAGTCAAAGCCCTGTGCCAGCGCGGCGCTGGCCAGGTCCAGTGCCACCCGGTCTTCAATGTCCAGGTTGGGCATGCCGAGCAGGTGGTTCATCACGGCCTGCACCTCGTCTGGCGCGCTCTTGTAGTAGCCGCGCAGCACCCATTCCAACTCCAGCAGCACGGTTTTGCTGACAAACAGGCGTTTGCCGCTTTCGAGCAACTGCCGTGCTGACTCGCTTTGCTGCCTGGATGGTTCGTCACTGCTTTGGACAAAGTAGCGGGCCAGAACGTTGGTATCCAGGCCGATCATGGCTCGGACGATAGCAGGCTGGCAACGTCAAAATCAGGAGCACTGCCCGGGCGGCGGCTGGGAATCAGGCCGAAACCGCTGGTGCCCGGCTGGCGCAGGGCGGCAGCGGGGCGCAGGGCAATGTGGTCGCCCTCCACGGCAAATGTCACGGCCATGCCTTGCTTCAGGCCGAACTGCTGGCGCACGTCCCGCGGGATGGTGACCTGCCCCTTGCTGGTGATGGTGGTTTGCATGGCAGATTCCTATGGTATTACCGAGTAATACTAGCATGAAACCCGCTTGCTGACCTGTTTGGGCAGACAGCCCTTGACAGTCAATAGTTTAGGTCTAAACTATTGGCTTATGAATATTCTCTGCATAGGCGGTGGTCCCGCCGGTCTGTATTTCGCGCTGCTGATGAAGCTGCAAAACCCCGCGCACCGCATCACCGTGGCGGAGCGCAACAAGCCGTTTGACACCTTTGGCTGGGGCGTGGTGCTGTCGGACCAGACGCTGGACAACATGCGCGCGGCCGACCCGGTCACCGGCCAGCTGATTGGCGATGCGCTCAACCACTGGGACGACATCGAGGTGTTTTTCAAGGGCCGCAGCGTGCGCTCCAGCGGACACGGCTTTTGTGGCATCGGGCGCAAGCACCTGCTCAACATCCTGCAAGACCGCTGCCTGGCGCTGGGGGTGGAGCTGGTGTTCGAGGTCGATGTGTCGGACGATCAGGCGCTGGCGCAGCAGTATCAGGCCGACCTGGTGATTGCCAGCGACGGCCTGAACAGCCGCATCCGCAGCCGCTATGCCGAGGTGTTCCAGCCCGACATCGACACCCGCGATTGCCGCTTTGTCTGGCTGGGCACGCACAAAACCTTTGACGCCTTCACCTTCGCCTTCGAGCAGACCGAGCACGGCTGGTTCCAGGCCCATGCCTACAAGTTCGACGAGCACACCTCCACCTTCATCGTCGAGACGCCCGAGGCGGTCTGGCAGGCGCACGGCCTGGCGGCGATGAGCCAGGAGGAGGGCATTGCCTTTTGCGAACGGCTGTTTGCCAAGTACCTGGACGGCCAGGCGCTGGTCAGCAATGCCAAACACCTGCGCGGCTCGGCGCAGTGGATCCGTTTTCCGCGCGTGGTCTGCAACACCTGGGTACACCAGCTGCCGCTGCCCGGCGGAAAGGTGCCGGTGGTGCTGATGGGCGACTCGGCCCACACCGCGCACTTCTCCATTGGCAGCGGCACCAAGCTGGCGGTGGAAGACGCGATTGACTTGGTCAATGAATTTGCCGCCAGCACCGACGAGCTGGTGGCCGGCGCCGACCTGCTGCCCGTGCTGCAGCGTTACGAGGCGCGGCGCAGCGTGGAGGTGCTCAAAATCCAGAACGCTGCGCGCAACTCGACCGAGTGGTTTGAGAACGTCACGCGCTACACCGGCATGGCGATCGAGCAGTTTGCCTACTCGCTGCTGACCCGCTCCCAGCGCATCAGCCACGAAAACCTGCGCCTGCGCGACGCCGCCTGGCTGGGCGGCTACGAGGCCTGGCTGGCCGGCGGCAAGCCCGTGGCGCCCATGCTGCTGCCGCTGACGGTGCGTGAGCTGACCTTGAAGAACCGCATCGTGGTGTCGCCGATGGCCACCTACAGCGCGGTCGATGGCCTGGTGCAGGACTTCCACTTGGTGCACCTGGGCGCCCGCGCGCTCGGTGGCGCCGCGCTGGTGATGGTGGAGATGACCAGCCCCAGCCCCGAGGGCCGCATCACGCCCGGCTGCCCGGGTTTGTGGAGCGAGGCGCAGGCGGCGGCGTTCCAGCGCATCGTGGCCTTTGTGCATGGCCAGAGCAGCGCCGCCATCGGCCTTCAGCTGGGCCACAGCGGCCCCAAAGGCTCGACCCAGGTCGGCTGGGCGCAGGCCGACGAGCCACTGCCCGAGCCCGGCGCCAACTGGCCGCTGCTGGCCGCCAGCGCCGTGCCCTATGGCCCGCAGAACCAGGTGCCGCAGGCCATGAGCCGGGCCGACATGGACCGGGTGCGCGACGAATTTGTGGCGGCCACCCGGCGCGCGGCGGCAGCCGGTTTTGACTGGCTGGAGCTGCACTGCGCCCACGGCTACCTGCTGTCTTCCTTCCTGACGCCGCTGGCCAACCTGCGCACTGACGACTACGGCGGCAGCCTGGCCAAGCGCTGCCGCTACCCGCTCGAGGTGTTCGCCGCCATGCGCGCGGTCTGGCCGGCGGCCAAGCCAATGAGTGTGCGCATTTCGGCGCACGACTGGGCGCCCGGCGGCAACACCGCCGACGACGCGGTGGCCATGGCCCGGTTGTTCCAGGCCGCTGGCTGCGATGTGATCGACGTGTCCTCCGGTCAGACCAGCCGCGCCGCGCGGCCGGTGTATGGCCGCATGTACCAGACGCCGTTTTCTGACCGCATCCGCAACGAGGTCGGCATCCAGACCATCGCGGTCGGCGCCATCACCGACGCCGA
>CAJAXU010000248.1 GCA_903948045.1 uncultured beta proteobacterium
AATACGCCAACCTGCTGTGCAACGAGGAAGGCATTGACCCGATCAGCTTTGGCGCCACCGTTGGCGCCGTCATGGAGCTGTACGAGATGGGCGTGCTCACCAAGGAGCAGGTCGGCATTGAGGCCAAGTTTGGCTCGGCCCAGGCGCTGGCCTTTTTGGTGGAAGAAACCGTGAACAGCCGCGGCTTTGGCGTGGAAATCGGCCAGGGCTCAAAGCGCCTGACCGCCAAATACGGCCACCCCGACCTCAGCATGTCGAGCAAGGGCCAGGAGTTCCCCGCCTATGACGGCCGCGCCATCCAGGGCATTGGTCTGGCCTATGCGACGTCTAACCGCGGTGGCTGCCACCTGCGCGGCTACACCATTGCTTCCGAGGTGTTGGGCATTCCGGTCAAGACCGACCCGGTCGAGCACGAGGGCAAGCCCGAGCTGGTCAAGGCCTTCCAGGATGCCACCGCTGCCTTCGACTCGTCGGGCCTGTGCATCTTCACCACCTTTGCCTGGGGCTTGGCTGATCTGGCGCCACAAATGGCGGCAGCCTGTGGCGAGCAGTACACCACCGAAGAGCTGGAGAAGATCGGCGAGCGCATCTGGAACATGGAGCGCGAGTTCAACAACCGTGCCGGTTTCACGGCTAAGGACGACAGCCTGCCCAAGCGTCTGCTCGAAGAAGCCTGCAAGACCGGCCCGGCCAAGGGCAAGGTCAACATGCTGGCCGAGATGATGCCCAAGTACTACGCTGTGCGCGGCTGGGACGGCGAAGGCCGCCCGACCGAGGCCACGCGCGAGCGGCTCAGTCTGTAAGGCTGGTTCGCTGGCCGCCGGCGCTATCCGGGAACGAGCGGCTCTGCGGGGCCGCTTTTTTAATTTTTGGAGACTGACCCCATGCACCACTTGATTCTTGGCGCCGGCCCGGCCGGCGTGATCGCCGCTGAGACCATCCGCAAACTGGCACCGCTCGACGACATCACCCTGGTGGGCGATGAGCCCGAGCCACCCTATTCACGCATGGCGATCCCCTACCTGCTGATCGGCAATGTCGATGAGTCGGGTACCTACCTGCGCAAAAACCCCTTGCACCTGGCCAATTTGCGCATCAACCAGGTCAAGGCCAGCGCCCAAAAAGTGGATGCGACGGCCAAGACGGTGCAGTTGGACAGTGGCCAGACCGTGGCCTTTGACACGCTGCTGGTCGCCACTGGCTCAAGCCCGGTGCGTCCGCCCATTCCCGGCATTGATGCGGCCGGCGTGCATCCCTGCTGGACGCTGGCTGACGCGCGCGCCATCATGGCGCTGGCCAAGCCTGGCGCGCGGGTGCTTCAGCTGGGCGCCGGCTTCATTGGCTGCATCATCATGGAGGCGCTGGCGGCGCGCGGCGTGCAACTGAGCGTGGTCGAGATGGGCGACCGCATGGTGCCGCGCATGATGGGGCCGACCGCCGGTGGCATGATCCGCGACTGGTGCGAAGCCAAGGGCGTGCAGGTGTTCACCGGCACCCGGGTCGAGGCGATCGAGGCCGGCGCGCCGCTCACGGTGCGTCTGTCCAATGGCACGCAATTGAGCGCTGACCTGGTCATCAGTGCTGCGGGCGTCAAGCCAGCGATTGAGTTTCTGGCGGATTCGGGCATCACCTGCCTGCTCGGCGTCTTGACCGACGAGCACCTGCAAACCAATGTGCCGGGCATTTTTGCAGCCGGTGACTGCGCCGAAGCCTTTGACAAGGTCAGCGGCAAGACCATTGTCAGCGCCATCCAGCCCAACGCGGCCGAACAGGCCCGGGTGGCGGCCACCAACATGGTCGCCTTTGCCCAGGGGCGGGTGGGAGCCGGCGAGCTCAAGGGTGTCACCCAGATCAATGTGCTGGACACGCTGGGCCTGATTTCCACCAGCTTTGGCGCCTGGCAGGGCCTGCCTGGTGGCGAGCATGTGGAGCTGACCGATGTCCAATCCGGCCAGCACCTGAGCCTGCAGTTCAAGGACGATGTGCTGGTCGGCTGCAATTCAGTAGGCTGGACCGAGCACGTGGGCGTGATGCGCGGCCTGGTCGAGGGCCAGGTCCGGCTTGGCGCCTGGAAAGACGCGCTGCTGAAAGACCCGACGCAACTGATGCCAGCCTACCTGGCCTGCGCCCAGGGCCAAAGCGGCTGGTCGGGCGCGCAGGACGCGCGCCGGCGCTGAGCCACGGATCATCCATGCAAATCACCTTCAAGCTGTTCGCCTCGCTGACGGACTACCTGCCGCCCGAGGCCCGCTACACCAACATCGTGCAGCTGAACGTGGCGCCCGAGGCCAGCATCAGCCAGATCATCGAACCCTTTGGCTTGCCAGCCAAGATGGTGCACCTGGTGCTGATCAACGGCAAGTACATTGAGCCCGAAAAGCGCCTGACGCAAACCCTGGCTGAGGGTGATGTGCTGGCGATCTGGCCGCCGATTGCCGGCGGCTGAGGCCATGGCGCCAGGCGTTCCGCTCTTGCCCGGCCCGCGCGCCGGTACCTGATACCCCGCCATGCAATCTTTTTACGCCGAACGTTTTGAGCGCGACATGGGCTGCACCGAGGCCGAGTGGCTGCGCTGGCTGCCCGCCGCGATTGGCGACCATTTCTGGAAACTGCAAAGCCACTCGGCTGGTGTGCGCATCGGCGACGGGGCACTGGGCCTGACCTGGCAGGTGGCCGAGCCGCGCGCCATCGCCCTGATGCGCATGCCCCGCCTGCTCGTGGCCTTTCGCTTCGCTGGCCTGGACGAGGCGCAGCGTTACACCTTCATGAAGCGCTTTGACCTCTACATGCAGCGCGGCGGCGGCTGAACCCGGATCGTCATCCCCGAGCCCCATTTCTTATCCCCGCGCCCCAACCGTCATCCCCGCGCAGGCGGGGATCCATGGATTCCCGCTCGCTGATCAAATCGGCCCTAAATCCCCGTCTCTATTGGGTTTTAAACTATCAATAATGTAGCAGTCTTGATGCCGGCGATAGTCAGCAGCAGCGAGCCCAGCAGGTGCAGGGCGGCAGTGCCCAGCGCCAGGGCGTAGCGTTGCTGCATCAGCATGGCCACCACCTCGGCAGAAAAGCTGGAGAAGGTGGTGAGGGCACCCAAAAAACCGGTCACCAGCGCCAGGCGCCAGACCGGGTCAAGCTGGGGCAGGGCGCCAAACACCGCCACGCAAATCCCCACCAGATAGCCGCCCAGCAGATTGGCCGCCAGCGTACCCATCGGCAACAGGGCGCCGGGGTTGAGCCACAGGCCCAGCCCCCAACGCGCCAGCGCGCCCAGGCTGGCGCCGATGCAGATGGCGATCACCGTCTGCATGTTGGCTTAGCGGCGTGCTGGCTCAGGCGGCCAGGTCACAAGGGAGAGGCATGTCATCAAAGTTCCACAGAGGGAGACAGGTGGCCTTGACTGTAAGTCGGATTCAAAAGCGGTAGATCGGTGTTTTCCCTAAACGTTAACAAATCGTCGATAAATCAAGATTGATTTGCCTACAATGAATTGATGCAACAAGAAAGCCAACTCGGGCCGCCGCAACAGGCCAGCCCCATCGTCTCGTCTGCTCACCTGGTGTCGCCCCACAGTGCTGAGATGAGCGAATTTGAGTTTGGCCTCATCGTCGCCGGCAATGCCTTTCACCGCTGGATCGTGCATTGCATGAGCGCGGCGGGCCTGAAAGACCTGACGCCGCTCGACGTGATGGTGCTGCACCATGTGACGCACCGCGCTCGCGACAAACGCCTGGCCGACATCTGCTTCATCATGAACGTGGAAGACACCCACCTGATCAACTATTCCCTCAAAAAGCTGCAAGGCCTGGGCGTGTTGGCCTCGCACAAAAACGGCAAGGAGGTGACCTATGCCGCCACCGACCTGGGC
This sequence comes from uncultured beta proteobacterium, assembly GCA_903948045.1. Lineage (GTDB taxonomy): Bacteria > Pseudomonadota > Gammaproteobacteria > Burkholderiales > Burkholderiaceae_C > Rhodoferax. Next base: position 3,869 of record CAJAXU010000248.1, read on the forward strand.
CGCCAGTATGTGGAGCGCTACCGCGAGATCCGCGAGTCTTGCCTGATTGATGCGCTCAATGCCGACGACGCGCTCAACCGCGACATTGGCGAGCTGGCCCGCCTGCTGCGCCTGCTGTCGGGCATCTATGACCAGGCCGCCCGCTCGGCCGCCAGCCTTTAAACCGGACACCCCATGACACACGACAACAGCCAGCGCTGGCAATTCTGGATCGACCGCGGCGGCACTTTCACTGATGTGATCGGCCGCCGG
>CAJAXU010000249.1 GCA_903948045.1 uncultured beta proteobacterium
ACAACCGCATTTCTGATCAGTCTTGGACCCGTCGTCCCCAGCATGAACCACTCACGCTGCTTCCGTTGGGCAGATACTTCACTCAAAAGCTTTTCTAAGCGAAGCCCACGATTGTGCAAGCGTTTTCTTTTGGCGTCAAGTGTTTTTAGTCGGCGCTACACATATATTGTTGCGTCAGGCGGATAAATTCGGCCACCTGCGGGTCGAGGCCGGTCTCTTGCTGCAAAATTTCACCGACCCGATGGGCCAGACCAGCGGCACGAGCCGCATCCAGGAACAGCAGGCGGGCCCGTCGCGCCAGCACATCCTCCACCGTGATGGCGTATTCGTATTGGGCCGCAAAGCGCACCATCGCTTCCGTCACGCCACTACCGAGGGCGATGTCGGCGCCCGTCATGGCCAGCAGTTGGCCGGCCTCGTCGCCGTAGCATTGCAGGCCCGGACTAGCGACGATTGAGTGGGCGCTTGGATCGCCAGTCTGGGCGCCTACCAGGCGCAACCGTGCTGTCACGCCCGCAGCGCGTCTGGGAATCAAACCCGCGTCGGCACAGGTCAGCAAGACGTCCTCGGCCATGGCGCGGTAGGTGGTCCATTTGCCGCCGGTGACGGTCACCAAGCCGCTGTGACTAACCAGCACGGTGTGCTCGCGGCTCAGAGCTTTCGTGCCTCCACTGGCATCGGCTGGCGGCTTGACAAGGGGGCGCAGGCCCACCCACACGCTGGTCACATCGGCGCGGCGCGGTGCCCGTACGAGGTAGCGGGCTGACTCCCCGAGGATGAAGTCAATCTCCTGTGGGAGTGGCAGTGGCTCGCGGGGCAGGTCTGCGCGCGGCGTGTCTGTCGTACCCAGAATCACCCGGCCCAGCCAGGGCACGGCAAAAAGGACCCGCCCATCGGCCGTCTTGGGCACCATCAGTGCCACGTCCGAGTCAAGGAACTCCCGCGCCACCACCAGGTGCACCCCCTGGCTTGGTGCCACCATGGCAGGCGTCGCATGGGCGCCCGTGGCCACGCCGTCACGCTGACGCAACTCGTCCACCCAGACCCCGGCGGCATTCACCACACAACCAGCGCTGACGGTGTACGCGGCGCCGGTGAGCTGGTCGCGGCAAGACAGCCCAGCGACCTTCCCCTGGCGGTAGATCAGATCGACTGCGGCGCAGTAGTTCACCAGCAGGGCGCCGCGGGCCGCCGCTGTGCGTGCCAACGCCAAGGCCAGCCGGGCGTCGTCAAACTGTCCATCCCAGTACTTCACGCCGCCACGCAGGCCTTTGGGCTGGGCCGTTGGCAAATGCCGAAGCGTTTGCGCACGGCTCAGAAATTCAGTTTTGCCCAGGCCTGCTTTACCGGCAAGCACGTCGTAAAGCATCAGCCCCAGGCCGTAAAAAGGCGTTTCCCACCATCGGTAACAAGGCATCACGAACGGCAGGGCTTGGGCCAAATGGGGCGCGTTGGCCAGCAGCGTGGTGCGTTCGTGCAGCGCCTCGCGCACCAGCGCGATATTGCCCTGGGCCAAGTAACGGACCCCCCCGTGCACCAGCTTGGTCGCCCGAGATGAGGTGCCCTTGGCAAAATCATGCGACTCGACCAGCAGCACGCTCAGCCCGCGGGCGGCGGCGTCGAGCGCCACACCCAGGCCCGTGGCGCCCCCGCCGACAATTGCCAGGTCATAGTGGTGCGGCCGCGCAAGGCGAGCCAGCAGTTCGGCACGGTGGGTCAGCAGCGGGTTTGAGGCGACAGGCATGAATGCGGAATTAAGTGGACAACAAGCACATGACCGATTATTGTTCGAATTTATTCGTTTTTTTATTTTATTATTCGTTATAGTTCGCTTTAATGACCCATCATCCAAGACAATTACGGCTGCTGGCCCTCGCCCAAGAACAGGGCACGGTCACTGTCGAGCAGTTGGCACACCGGCTGGGCGTCACTTTGCAAACCGTACGACGGGATGTGCAGCTCTTGGCAGAGGGCGGCCTGTTGAGCCGCTTTCATGGCGGTGTCCGGGTGCCGGGCTCCACAATTGAAAACATGGCGCACCAGCAACGCGTCAACCTGAACGCTGCCGGTAAAGCCCGCATTGGCCAGGCAGTGGCCGCCGCAGTGCCGCACAACTGTTCGCTGATGCTGAATATTGGCACCACCACCGAAGCCGTGGCACAGGCGCTGGGGCAGCACACCGGGCTGCGCGTCATTACCAACAACTTGAACGTGGCGCGCATTCTCAGCGCCAACCCGAAGAGTGAAGTGATTGTGGTCGGCGGGGTGGTGCGCAGCCATGACCAGGGTATTGTTGGCGAAGCAGCCGTTGATTTCATCCGCCAGTTCAAGGTGGACATTGCGCTGATTGGCATCTCTGGCATTGAAGCCGACGGCACCCTGCGCGACTTCGACTACCGCGAAGTCAAGGTGTCCCAGGCCATCATGGCGCACGCCCGGGCGGTCTGGCTTGCCGCCGACAGCAGTAAATTCAATCGGCCGGCAATGGTGGAGGTCGCCCACCTGACGCAAATTGACCGCCTCTTCACCGATGCCGCGCCGCCAGACCCGTTCCCGGCCCTGTTGGCTGAGGCCGGGGTCCGGGTCGACCTGGCCGCCTAAGGCGCTTATCCCTTTTGCCGCATCGAACTGTCGACTCATTTCAACCGGAGCCCCGCCCCCATGACTTACCTGCTTGCCCTGGACCAGGGTACCTCGAGTTCCCGCAGCATCGTCTTTGACGCCAGTGGCCAAGCGCTGAGCATGGCGCAACAGGAACTGCCGCAGATCTACCCCCAACCCGGCTGGGTCGAGCACGACCCGATGGTGATCTGGCAAACCCAGCTGGCAACTGCCCGCGAGGCACTGGCCAAGGCCGGGCTCACAGCGCGTCAGGTAAGGGCCATTGGCATCACCAACCAACGCGAGACCACCGTCGTCTGGAACCGCCGCACCGGGGTCCCGATCCACCACGCCATCGTCTGGCAGGATCGGCGCGCCGAACCCACCTGCGCCGACCTGCGCGGACGCGGGCTGGCGGCCATGGTGCAGGCCAAGACCGGGTTGGTGATCGACGCCTATTTCTCGGGCACCAAGCTACGCTGGCTGCTGGACCACGTGCCAGGCGCACGGGCCCAGGCCGACGCGGGCGAGCTGGCGTTTGGCACCGTTGACAGCTGGCTGATATGGCAACTGACCGCCGGCGCGGTGCATGCCACAGATGTCAGCAACGCCTCTCGCACCCTGTTGTTCAACGTGCACAACAACCAATGGGACGCCGAGCTGCTGCAGATGCTGGACATTCCACCCAGCCTGATGCCCACCGTACGACCCTCCAGTGCGCTGTTCGGCGAGACCAGCACGGCGCTGCTGGGCGATGCAATCATGATTGGCGGCGTGGCCGGCGACCAGCAAAGCGCCCTCTTCGGTCAGGCCTGCTTCAAACCCGGCTTGGTGAAGAACACCTACGGCACAGGCTGCTTCATGCTGATGCATACCGGCGCCACGTTTCAAAGCTCACGCAACGGTTTGATCACCACCAGCGCCGCCCAGACCGGACCCCAGCCCGAGTTCGCCCTGGAGGGCAGCGTGTTCGTTGGCGGTGCCGTGGTGCAGTGGCTGCGCGACGGCTTGCACGCGATCCAGGCCAGCAGCGAAGTGGAGGCACTCGCGCAAAGCGTACCGGACGCAGGTGGCGTGATGATGGTGCCCGCCTTCACCGGGCTGGGTGCGCCGTACTGGCAAGCGGATGCGCGCGGCACCATCACTGGCCTGACCCGCGGCACCACCGTCGCCCACATTGCGCGTGCGGCCTTGGAAAGCATTGCCTACCAGAGCGCGGCCCTGCTGCTGGCGATGAGCCGTGATGCGGTCCAGGGCGGCGGCGCCCCGGTGGCCGAGCTGCGAGTCGATGGCGGGGCCTGCGTGAATGACCTGCTGATGCAGTTCCAGGCCGATCTGCTCGGCATCCCGGTGGTGCGCCCGGCCGTGACCGAGACCACGGCATTGGGTGCGGCCTACCTGGCGGGGCTGGCCACCGGGGTTTATCGCAGCACCGAAGAGCTGGCTGGCCTTTGGCGCGCCGAACGACGCTTTCTGCCCGAGGTGACACCGGCGCGGGCGGCCGAGCTGATGGCGCGCTGGGAGCACGCGGTGCGACAGGCCGTGGCCTGAGCCGTGGGGCGTGGCCAAGGCCCCATCTCAAGATCGCGGCCGCAGTGGGTAGACTTGCGGCTTGATCGACATCACCCACCCCACTGAAACCCAAACAACCATGACTGAGCGTATTGCATTCATTGGCGGCGGCAACATGGCCAGCGCCATCATTGGCGGCCTGATCCGCCAAGGCACCCCGGCACAGATGATCGATGTGGTGGAGCCCTTTGCCGAGGCCCGCGTGGCGCTGCAACGGCAACATGGGGTGCTGGCCCAGCCCCAGGCCGGCCCATTTCTTGAAGCGGCAGCCCTGGTGGTCTGGGCGGTCAAGCCCCAGATGTTCCGACAGGCTGCGGCCGCAGTCTGTCCGCACACCGCGCTGGCCCTGCACCTGAGCGTGGCGGCCGGCATCCGCACCGACAGCATTGCCCAATGGCTGGGCAGCGAGCGTGTGGTACGCGCCATGCCCAACACACCGGCCCTGATCGGCCGGGGCATGACCGCGCTGTTTGCCAGGGCCACAGTAACCGCAGCCGACCGCGCACGCGTGGATGCCGTGATCGCCACCACCGGCGAGTTGCTCTGGCTCGCCGCTGAAGAACAGCTGGATGCCGTGACGGCCTTGTCGGGCTCCGGCCCCGCCTACATGTTCTATTTCATGGAGGCGATGCGCGCTGCCGGGGTCGAGATGGGCCTACCGGCCGAGCAGGCCTACCAGCTGGCAGTAGCGACCTTCATCGGCGCGGGCGAACTGGCGCGGGCGTCGAGCGAACCGCCCGAAGTGTTGCGTCAGCGTGTTACCTCACCCGGCGGCACCACCCACGCTGCCATTTCAAAGATGATGCAGACCGACGTCGGCGGGCAATTTATCCAGGCCATGCACGCGGCGCGCAGTCGGGCCACTGAAATGGGCCAGGAATTTGGCGCAGCCTGAAGCGCAGCCAACGTACTTTTCTTGTGTCAATAACCGGGATCCAACCATGAAAAATCTTCTCGCCACCTTGATTAGCGCCGCTTTCCTGGCAGTGCCGTTGGCGCTCGTGACGGCGCCGGCCAGCGCCGCAACAAAGACCCAGGCCAAGGCTGGCCAAACCAGCGTCAAGGCCTCCGCCAAGTCCAAGAGCAAATCGAAGGCAAGCAGCAAGAAGAAAGCAAAGAAACAAAAAAGCGCAGCCACCAAAACCGCGCCCTGAAGGCGTCAGGCCCGGTAACCGCGCCGGCTGGTCGCGGCGTTCTCACTCATGGCAGGGCATAGCTGACCGCGATGCCGGCAAACACGGTGAAGCCCAGCCAGTGGTTCAGGCGAAAGGCCTGAAAGCAGCCGTCCCGGCTGCGCCCCTTGATCAGGCGGTAATGCCACAGCACCTGCGCCAGCGCAGGGATGAATGCTATATAACAAATAGCACTAACACCATATAGGACAAGGGCTAGGGCCCAAATGGCCAGATACACAAGATAGCTGGCCATGACCACGGGCACATCCCACAGCCCCAAGGTAATGGCTGAAGTTTTCATGCCCAGCCGCAGGTCGTCGTCGCGGTCGACCATGGCGTACTCGGTGTCATAGGCCAGCACCCAGAACAGATTGCCCAGCAGCAATAGCCACGCCAGCGGCGGCACGCTGGCGGCGATGGCGCGCGGGCTGACAGCATCGCTGCCCAGAACCGCTGAAAACGCCATGGGAATACCAAAGCTGAAAGCCAGCCCCAGCACCGCCTGTGGCATGGACACAAAACGCTTGGCATAAGGGTAGGCCAGCGTCACCGCCAGCGCGGCGAACGACCAGACGATGGTGGTGGCGTTGGTGGTCAGCACCAGGCCAAAGGCGCACAGCGCCAGCGCGGCGCCGAGCAGCAGTGCCTCGCGCACCGACACGGCACCAGTGGTCACCGGCCGGCCGGCCGTGCGTTTCACATGCCGATCGAAGTCACGGTCGGCGACATCGTTGATACAGCAACCCGCGCTGCGCATCAGGACGGTGCCCAGGGTAAAAACCAGCACCAAGTGCCAGCCGGGGAAGCCCCGGGCGGCAAGCCACAGCGCGCTCAGCGTTGGCCACAGCAGGAGCAACCAGCCAGCCGGCCGGTCCCAGCGGATCAGGTTCAGATAGAGCGGAAACCGACTGGCGAGACGGCGCATGACGATCAGTTGGGACCGGGCCGCGACCTCAGGACAAGCGCGCCACGCCCGGCAGTTCGCAGGCGTAGATCGCATTGCGCAGCGCGGCAATCGCCTCGTAGCGGGTGTAACTGCGTCGCCAGGCCAGCACCACGCGGCGCGTCGGCGGATCCCCCGTGAAAGGCAGGTATTGGATGTAGGGGTCTTCGTCGCGCTTGCGCCGGGGGCTCGCGCCCAGCGCCTCCTTGGGCACGCTCAGCCGCGGCACCAATGTCACCCCCATGCCGGCCGCTACCATGTGCTTGATGGTCTCTAGTGACGAGCCCTCAAAACTGCGGCGGATGCCTTCGGCGTTGCTGGAAAAACGGGCGAATTCAGGGCAGACCTCCAGCACATGGTCGCGGAAACAATGGCCGCTGCCCAGCAACAGCATGGTCTCGTTTTTGAGTTCCTCAGAGCTGACACTGCTGCGCGCGGCCAAGGGGTGGTTGGAGGGCACCGCCGCCAGAAAGGGCTCGTCATACAGTGGGGCAATGGCCAAGCCGGCATCGGGAAACGGCTCGGCCAGAATGGCGCAGTCGATCTCGCCGGTGCGCAACATCTCCAGCAGCTTGACGGTGAAGTTCTCCTGGAGCATCAGGGGCATCTGCGGCGTCTGCTTGATCATCTGGCGCACCAGATCAGGCAGCAGGTAAGGGCCAATAGTGTAGATCAGGCCCAAGGTCAAAGGTCCTGCCAAGGGGTCCTTGCCGCGTTTGGCAATTTCCTTGATGTTGGCCGCCTGCTCCAGCACGCTTTGCGCCTGACGGACGATTTCCTCGCCCAGATGGGTGACCGTGACCTCATTGGCGCTGCGCTCGAAAAGCTTGACCTCCAGCTCTTCCTCAAGTTTCTTGACGGCGACCGAGAGCGTGGGTTGCGACACGTAGCAGGCCTCGGCCGCCTTGCCAAAATGCCGCTCGCGCGCCACGGCCACGATGTATTTGAGTTCAGTGAGGGTCATGGCGCTATTGTCCTACCAGTGGGCGCGGCACGGCAGCCGGTTTATCAGGCTTTCAGGTACTCTGATTTCGTACCGAGCCAGCGCGTCACGTGGCGCTCGGCCAGCATCGGATGCCGGTCCAGCAACTCGGGCGCCAGCTCACGCGCCCAGGCGAGCAGGGCACTGTCGGTGGCCAGATCCGCAAAGCGCAAAAGCGCCGTGCCAGACTGCCGAGCGCCTAAAAACTCGCCCGGACCCCGAATGTCGAGGTCACGCCGGGCAATCTCAAAACCATCGCCTGTCTCCGCCATGGCCTTGAGCCGTTCGCGCGCAGTCTCACCCAATCGCGGCGCGTCGCCCGTGCTGTACAACAGCACACAGGCCGAGGCCGCCGCGCCGCGCCCGACCCGACCGCGCAACTGGTGCAGCTGCGACAGGCCAAAGCGCTCGGCGTGCTCAATCACCATCAGCGAGGCGTTAGGCACGTCCACACCCACCTCGATCACGGTGGTGCTGACCAGCACGCCCATCTCGCCGCTGGTGAACTGTGCCATCACCGCTTTTTTCTCAGGTGCGGTCAGCCGTGAATGCAACAGCCCCACCACCAACCCGGGCAGCGCCGCACTGAGCTGAGCATGGGTTTCGGTGGCATTGCTCAGGTCGAGCGCCTCGCTCTCCTCGATCAGGGGGCAGACCCAGTAAATCTGCCGCCCCTGCGCCAGCTGGCCACGGATGCGGCCGAGGACCTCGTCTCGCCGGCTCTCATGCACCACCTTGGTCACGATCGCGGTGCGCCCGGGCGGCAGCTCGTCGAGCGTGGAGAC
>CAJAXU010000250.1 GCA_903948045.1 uncultured beta proteobacterium
CACCGGCGCCTCCGGGCGCAACTGGGCCGGTTACGGCCACGAGGTGGCGCTGCCAGCCGGCTTCGACCCGGTGGACCAGGCCCTGCTGAGCGACCCGCAGACCAGTGGCGGCCTGCTGGTGGCCTGCGCCCCCGAGGCGGTGGCGCAGGTGCTGGCGCTGTTCGCGCAGCACGGCTTTGACGCGGCGGCCGAGATTGGCGAGATCCTGCCGGCGGCCACTGGCGCCGCCTTGCGGCTGCGCCAGGGCTGAGGCTGGCCTCAGACGCCGATCACACCGCCGTCGTCGCGGGTAATCACCAGCGTGGCAGACCGTGGCCGGCCCACTGGGCCGTAGCCCTGGTTGCTGGGCCACTGGCTCTGCAATTTCAGGGCGGCATCGCTGCCGAACGCTGGCGTGTCTTCACCCGGGTGCTGGATGTTGACGAACAGCGTCTTGCCGTCCTCGGTTTCGGTGATGCCGGTGACCTCAGCGCCCTTGGGCGCTACCAGGAAGCGCCTCAGCTTGGCTTCGCCCAGGGCAGCGCCGATAAAGGTGTCCTGCGTGCCAGTCACAGTGGCACCATTCACGGTGAGGCTGTTTTTCACCGTGATGCGGCCGCCATCGCCCACCTGCCCTGGCACGGCGGCCAGCAGCATGCAGTTGGTTTCGTCGGTAATCGCGCCGTCGTCGGTCTGGATCCAGCAGATGCCGCTGGCCCGGCTGAACCAGAGACCATCCGGCGAGGAGAAGGCATTCTTGGCGGTCAGACCTGACAGGTTGGCGTCGCCGGCATCTTCTTCGGCGCCAAACACAAAAATATCCCAGGCGAAACTGGCCGCCGTGGCCAGGCTGCCCTGTTCGCGGAAGCGGATCACATGGCCGTTGGGGTTGCCAGAGCCTTTTTTGCCGTCAAGGTCGTTATAGGCACGCGGGTTGGCGGCATCCACCTTGGTCGGCGTGCGGTTGGCTGCGCTGTTGTTGGTCAGGGCAAAGTAGATCTCGCCGTTGTTGTAGTTGACGGCGCCCCATTCCGGACGATCCATCCGAGTGGCGCCCACGGCGTCGGCTGCCAACCGGGCATTGACCAGCACATCCGCCTGGTTCGCAAAGCGGTAGGCGGGATAAGCAGAGATCTTGGGGTCAGCCACAGTGAGCTCCAGCCACTGGCCGTTACCATTGGCGTCGAAGCGGGCCGCATAGAGCCGTCCCTCGTTCAGGTATTTGTCGCCCGCTGCCATGCCGCCGCCGATATCGGCGCTGCTCCAGAGCGCGGTCGAGACAAACTTGTAGATGTACTCGTTGCGCGAGTCGCAGCCCATGTAGAACGCCAACGGTGCACCCTCTTTGGGCAAGCTGCAAACCGCAGCTTCGTGCGCAAAGCGGCCCATGCTGACCCGCTTGGCCGGTACTGAGGTCGGGTTGAGTGGGTCAAATTCGAGGTTGTAACCGAAGGTGTTGGCCTCGTTACGGAAGTCTTGCCCAGCCGATGCACCTGTGGCAGCGATGTTCCAGCGAGTGAATCGATTGTCGGTGTCGGACACGGTGTGCCAGCCCTGGCTGCGGTCGGATTTCCTGCCAGCGCCAGTGGGCGCGTCGACCACGCCGTAGCGCTTGAGCGAGGTGATGGTCTTGCTGTCAGCTGCCTTGGCGCCAGCGGTCATGGCGAAGTAAACCGCCCAGTTTTCTTCGCAGGCCAGGTAGGTGCCCCACGGTGTCTTGCCATGGCCGCAGTTGTTCAGGGTGCCGCGGCTGGTGGCGCCGCTGGGGTCGAAGCGGGTCACCATCATCGCTTTGATGTCGGCCAGGTGAGCTGCTGGGCCTGTGATGCGGGCCGGGGTTTGCGGTGTGATGCGGCGGTTTAGCGCCGAGTCCACCTTGTAGGTCCACTGCTTGCCGGACTTGACCAGCTCCACGGTCGATACGCCGTGCAGGTTGATCTCTTTGAGCACCTCCAACTCCGGCCGGCTGCCCAGATCCCAGTCGCCAAACTGGCTGAATTTACGCCCGGTCACGCCGTTGGAGGTCTGGCCGCGGGGGTGCAGCAGATGCGCCTCGGCCGAGCTTTCATGGTTGACGCTGAGCACGGCGCGACCGGTGTCCCGCGGCGAGTACTTGCCGGCGCTGTCCACGTAATAAATATCCATGCCGTCGTGCTGGTCGCCAATACGCTCAGACCAGTCGTCGCGCTCAGTCCCCTGATTGCTGTAGGCCGACACTGTCGCCTTGAGTGGGTCACCACTGGCGTGCAGCACCTTGAAGCTGTAGCCCGGAGGCAGGATGACTTGGTCAAGCACGCTTTTGTCGAGCGATGGGAAGCCCAGCGCACTGGCTTTGCCGGGGGCGCTTGGCATGGCCAAGCTGGCGCAGCCAGGCAGCATGGCCGAGGCCGACAGGGCTGCCAAGCCGAAGCCGCCGCGGAGCAGGCGGCGGCGCGCTGGGTTGGCCAGGGACTGTTCCAGCACCTGCTGGAAATGGGTGTTGGTCGTGGGGTTGCAGTTGTCGTCGTCGAAAGTGGCTGACATGAGGATAGCTCCGTGGTGGGTTTGACGCCGTCAAAAGGGCGGGCGCCGCGTGGCCTAAGGGCCGGCAACAATAAGTTAACAAACCCCATTGGAGTCGAGCAGTAAGACAAATTTGTGACAAATCCATTAGGTTCCGCAGGGCTTTGCGATACTCGGTTCGGGGAGCTTGATGTTCGCGGCTGGCAGTTCCGGCCGTGCTGGGAGATTTCGTGTCCGTGGCGTTTCAGGAACAACGCAATGTGCTGGTACCCATGCGCGATGGCGTTCAGTTGGCGGCTGACATCTTGCGCCCGGCAGGTGGCAGCCGTGTGCCGGCCCTGCTCAATTTCGGCCCGTACCACAAGGATGGACGGGGTGGTCGGCTGGCGGTGGACAGCGTACACCGCCACTTCGCAGTGCTGGGCTATGCCGGCGTCAGCGCCGATCTGCGCGGCCTGGGTAATTCTGGCGGCGTGAGTCCTGGCGCCTTCCACGCCGACGAGGCACTGGACGGACATGACCTGGTGGAATGGATCGCAGCCCAGCCCTGGTGTGACGGCAACGTGGGCATGTGGGGTGTGTCCTACCCCGGTATCACGGCGCTGGCCACGGCCGCCACCTGCCCACCGCACCTGAAGGCCATCGTGCCCATCCATGCCAGCGCCGATCTGTACCGCGGCGTGGTGGGACTGGGTGGCACCGCCAGTGGTTTCTGGATGCGGGCCGACTGGGGCCCGCGTATGGCCGCCTATAACCTGATGCCGCCCCAGTGGCAAGACCCGCAGGGGCGCTGGGCAAAGATCTGGGCCGAGCACCTGGCCGGCAATGCGCCCTGGCTGGAGGCGTTTACCGCCCACCCGGATGACGATGAGTTCTGGCGTTCGCGTCGGGTCGATGTGACGCGCATCACCTGCCCGACTTTCAACATTTGCGGTTGGCGTGACCTGTACGCCGACTGCACGCCGCTGGACCATGCACTCATCCGAGCGCCCAAAAAGCTGATGATGGGCCCTTGGAAACATGAGTTCCCTGACACCGCCAAAGAGGCGCCCTCAGCGGGGCTCTGGGAGATGCAGCTATGGTTCGACCACTGGCTCAAAGGCGTGGGCAGTGGCGGGCTGCATGGCTCGGTTCAGGCGCCTGCCGCCAATCTTTACGTGCAGGGAAAGCGTGGTCATTGGCGTGCCGAGGCTGCCTGGCCGCCGGCTGGCACAAGCCTCCTGACGTGGTACCCGGGCGATGCCGGAGCGCTGGCCCCGCAGGTGCCGGCATCAGTCCAGACCGAATACGCCTACGACCCGACGGTGGGCATGCACTCGCTGGCCTGGGACCCCTGGACCACAGCGCTGGACCCGAGCATGCCGCGTGACCACTCGGCCGACGACGCTCGCTCGCTGTGCTTCACGACACCGCCGCTGACCGAGCCGCTGCAGATCATGGGTGCGCCTGCAGCCATCCTGACCCTGCTGGCCAGTGCAGTGCCACTGAACGTGGTCCTCAAACTCTCAGCGGTGGCTGCCAATGGCGCATCCACCCTGATCACCACCGGCTGGCGTAAGCTGGACGGGGTGGCAGTGGCGGGTGAGCAGACCACGGTGCCCTTGCCCTTGCGCACCACGGCCTACCGGCTTGAAGCTGGCGAACGGCTGCGGCTGTCGGTGGCCTGTGCCGACTTTCCGCGGATCTGGCCCACGCCTGTGCCGGCCAGTTTGCGTTTGTTCCATGGTGAGCAGACAGCCTTGACCCTGCCGGTACAGGCGGTGGATGTGGCCACCGGCGATGCTGCACCTAAGTGGGGCCCACTGCAGACTAGCGCACTGGCCTCGGTCAATGACCTAGGCGGTGCGCAGAGCTGGAGCACCAGCCGCGAACTCATGACCGACACGGTGCGGCTGCAAGCCACCCGCCACGAGCGCATCCGGATTGACGGTGCCAGCGAGCTGGTGATCGACCACGCCTATGGCGCCGCTGTAAGTGCCTCGCGTCCTGACCTGGCCACCATGCAGTCCACCACGACGGTGCGTATTGTGCAGGCCGCCGGATGCACCGAGCTGGTGGCGCGCACGGTGTCCACGGCGGAGCAGACTCGCCTGCTGGTGAGCATCACCCGGGACGGTCAGCCCTGGTGGGAGCGCGGCTGGTAGCGCCGGATAAAGCCGCGGTCGATGTGGTCTTTCAGCCACCAGACCCAGCGGCCCTGCGCTGACAGCGGGCCCCAGCTGGCAATGGCCTCCTGGTTGCCGCAGGACAGCAGGTTGAGCGTGTGCTGCGGCGGCTGGTGCGGCTGCAGCGCCTGGCCGGCCAGGGCCGCGCCCAGGTTGACAGTCAGTGCCGCGCCGGCGCGCACCGCGTAGACGCCGCTGCGTGCGACCGGGCGGTCCACCCGGCTGCTGACATCGCCGGCGGCAAACACATGGGCGTGGCTGGTGGAGCGCAGGTAGGCATCGACCGCGATGAAGCCCTGCGTATCCAGCGCCAAGCCGCTGCTCTGCAGCCAGGCTGGCGCCTGGGCGCCGGTGGCGATCAGCGGCACATCGCAGGCCAGCCGGGCGCCGCTGGCCAGTTGCACCTCACCCGCGGCAAAGCCGCTGGCGGCGTCGATCAGCACGGTGATTTGGCGGTGCTTGAGTGCGCGCAGCACCCGGGCCTGCAGCGCTGGCGGGTAGTTGCCGGCCAGCGTGTTGCCGCCGGTCAGCAGGGTGACGGAGGCACCCGGCAGGCGCTGGCGCACGGCCATGGCCAGCTCGATGCCGGCGGCACCGCCGCCCACCAGTGCCAGCCGCAGCGCCCGGGTTTGCCCCAGTTCCACCACGCGCGGCCACAGCGCGCCAAAGGCTTCGATCGGGCGCACAAACAGGCCGTGTTCGCGCACACCGGGCATCTGTGCCTCCAGCCGCTGGCGGTCTTGTACCGCGCCGGTGTTGACCGAGAGCCAGTCAAAGTCGAGTACCGTGCCGTCGTCCAGCGTCACCTGGTTGTGGCTGGCGTCCAGGGCGCTCACGCTGTGCTGCAGCCAGCGCACCGGTGTGCCGGCCAGCAGCGGCTCCAGCGCGATCACGCACTGCTCCAACGCGTAGTGGCCGGCCACAAAGCCCGGCACCATGCCCGAGTAGAGCTGGCGCGGGTGTGGCGTCACCAGCGTGATTTTGGGCGGCAGGGCGCCGTGACGGACCAGCTCGGCAGAGCGCTTGAGCACCTGCACATGGGCATGGCCGGCGCCGAGCAGGAGCAGGTGTTTCATGGGTCAGGGTTCCAGCGCAATTGGGTCAGGTAGGCCAGGCTTTGGCCCCCGGTATTGTCGCTGTCGGCGCCCACCGCCACCGCCAGCACCGGCGGTACGCTGGCGCTTTCCTGGCCGAACAGGCGGGCAAAGTCTTCGGCCACGTTACGGCGCTGCGTCACCCACTGGCCGCTCGGGCTGGCCGGGCCGTCCAGCACCAGGTAGCGCACCCGGGCTGAATAGGGGTTGGCACCGCTGCTGCCGGCCGGGTAGCGGCTGTCCCACAGGTAGCAGAGGGTGGCGGCCGGCAGTGGCTGCCCGGTCACCGTGCGTGCCAGTTGCAGGGTGGCACGCTGGCCAAAGGGGATGTCGGCCAGCGGCTGGTCAAACATCACACACACCTTGAGCGCGGCGTCGTCACCGGCCTTGGTACGGATGTCGGCCTGGGGCAGGCCACGCTCCAGCCGCCAGCGCCAACCCAAAAGTGCCGGGGCCGGGCCGCTCCAGGCGTGGCTCAGCACGCCGTAAGACGCCTTGCTGGCCAGCTCCAGCACGGTCTCACCCGCCAGCGGCACCAGGCTCAAGCGGCTGCGCGGCACGCCCTTGTCGGCCGGCAGGCCGCTGGCCTCCCAGGTCGGGTGCAGCGTGCTCGCGCCGGGCGCGGCGAAGGGCGCTAAATTTTGAGAAAAAACGGCTGAAGGCCACGTGCTTATTAGGGTTATAGCTATTAAAATAATAGCAATCCGGAGTTGGTGCTGGGTGAGTGGCATGGTCTTCAGCAGGGTCAGCCCCGGCGCCAGTCGTGGTAGCGGCGCACCCAGGCCAGCAGACGCTCGGGGGCGTGGGCGCGCTTCCAGGCGCCGGCGGCGTACTTGTTGGCTTCGCCCAGCGTCGGGTAGGGGTGGATGGTGCCCAAAACCTTGTTCAGCCCCAGGCCCTGCTGCATGGCCAGCGTGTACTCGGCCAGCAGCTCGCCGGCGTGGCTGCCGACGATGGTCACGCCCAGGATGCGGTCTCGCCCCGGCACGGTCAGCACCTTGACGAAACCGTCGGTCTCGCCGTCGGCAATGGCGCGGTCCAGGTCGTCGAGCGGGAAGCGGGTGAGCTCGTAAGCGATGCCCTGGGCGCGGGCTTCCTGCTCATTCAGGCCGACTCGCGCCACCTCGGGCTCGGTGAAGGTGACGCTGGGCATGGTCCGGTAATCGGCCTTGAAGCGGCGGAACTGGCCAAACAACGCGTTGACCGTGGCGTACCAGGCCTGGTGCGCCGCCGCATGGGTGAGTTGGTAGGGCCCGGCCACATCGCCCACGGCGAAGATGTTGGGGTACAGCGTCTGCAGGTAGGCATTGGTCTCGATAGTGCGGCCGCTGGGAATGCCCAAGCCCTCCAGGCCATAACCGTCGAGCCGGGCCACGCGGCCGACCGCGCACAGCAGCTCGTCAAAGGGCAGGGCGGTCTCTTGCCCCTGCTGACTCACCACCAGGCTCCGGCCCTCGGCCCCGCTCTCGCAGCGCAGCGCGGTGTGGCCGGTTAGCACACGCACGCCCTCGGCCCGAAGCCGGGCCAGTACTAGGGCCGCGACCTCCTCGTCCTCACGTGCCAGCAACCGCGGCGCCTGCTCCACCAGCGTCACCTGCGAGCCCAGCCGGGCAAAGCTTTGCGCCAGCTCGCAGCCGATCGGCCCGCCGCCCAGCACCAGCAGCCGCGCCGGCGCAGCTGGCAGCGTGGCAAAGCGCGCCCACAACGTGTCGCTGGTCACAAACCCGGCCTCGGCCAGCCCCGGCAGGGGCGGCACCAGGGGCCGGGCGCCGGCGGCGATCACGATGCTGCGGGCGCTGAGACGCTGGGTGCTGCCGTCGGCGTGCCGGACCTCGACCGTCCAGGGGTTGCACAGGGTGGCGTGGCCGTGCAGCACCTCCACGCCCAGCGCGGTGTAGCGAGCCACGCTGTCATGCGGCGCGATGGCGGCAATCACGGCCTGGATACGCTGCATGACTGCCGGGAAGTTGACCACCGGATCAACGCCCTGCAGGCCAAAGCGGCCGGCGTCGCGCATCTGCTGCGCCACCCGGGCGCTCTTGATCAGTGCCTTGCTTGGCACGCAGCCGTAGTTCAGGCAATCGCCGCCCATGATGTGGGCTTCCACCAGCGTCACTCGGGCCTTGACGGCGGCGGCGATATACGCCGACACCAGCCCGCCGGCACCGGCGCCGATGACGATCAGGTTGCGGTCAAAGCGCCGGGGCCGCTGGCCGTGCCAGCGCGCATACACGCGTCGGCGTTGCAGCGCCTGCATCACCGCCTTGGCCAACAGCGGAAACAGGCCCAGCAGCGCCAGCGCACCGAGCAGCCCCGGGCTGGCGACGTCGCGCAGCGTGGCAATACTGGCCAGCTGGGTACCGGCGTTGACATACACCGCCGTACCGGCCAGCATGCCGAGCTGGCTGACCCAGTAAAAGGTCCAAGTGCGCAGCGGGGTCAGGCCCATGGCCAGGTTGATGACAAAAAACGGCACCACCGGGATCAGGCGCAGGCTGAACAAATACAGCGCGCCGTCGCGCGCCACCCCCTGGTTGATGCCGGCCAGCCGCTCGCCAAAGCGCGCCTGCACCGCGTCACGCAGCACAAAGCGCGCGGCCAGAAACGACACCGTGGCGCCCAGCGTGGAGGCGAACGACACCAGCAGCAGGCCCCAGCCCAGCCCGAACACACCGCCGCCGGCCAGCGTCAGGATGGCGGCGCCGGGCAGCGACAAGGAAGCCACTGCCACGTACAGGGCAAAGTAGATGCCGCGCACGGTCCAGGGCGCCTGGGCATACAGCGCGGCAAGACTGGACTGGCTGGCTTGCAGGTAGGCCAGGCTGACAAAGCGACCCAGATCCAGCGCGACAAAGCCGGCCAGCGCCAGCGCCAGCGCGCCCAACACAAGCAATCGGCTGCGCGTCATGACAAAGCCTTCCAGCCCCACCAGAGGCGGGTGACGATGGTGATGGCGCACAGGGCAGCAAAGCCGTAGGCCAGCGCGGCAAAGTGTTGCGGCCACAGGCACATGGCGGCAAAGCAGGCCAGCGTTTCGGTGGCCTCGGTCAAGCCGCCCAGAAAATAAAAAGACTTGTTTGGATAGGCAGTGCTGCTTAGCCCCAGCTTGGCCGCCAGCACCGCAAAGGCCAAAAAGCTGGCGCTGGTGCCCATGAAGGCGGCCAGCAGCACGGCGGCTGCCAATGCGTTCTGCGCCGGGTCGGCCAGGGCAAAAGCCAAGGGAATGCTGGCGTAGAACAGAAAATCGAGCGCAATATCCAGAAAACCACCGGCATCGGTGGGCTGGCCCAGGCGTGCCACCGCGCCATCGAGCGCGTCCAATAATCTTGAGCCAAATATGGCTGTAGCCCCCGTCAAATATAGCTGGTTCGCTATCAAAAACGCAGCAAACAGGCCCAGCACAAAGCCGGCCAGGGTGATGCCGTTGGCCGACAGGCCCCAACGCGCCAGCTGGCGGGCAGCGGCGGTGACCGGGCGGCGGATCAGGGCGGTGGCGTAGGGGTCGAGCATGGGGCGGTGGGGAGGCCATGGTAGCGCAGGGCGCGCCAGCCACACTGGCTCATGGGGTGGGGCGCAGGTGCGTGAGGTGTGCCTGGTCGGCCACATCGGCCAGATCGTGCGTGACCAGCAGCGCTGGGATCTGGCGCGTGCGCACCAGCCCAAACACCAGCGTGCGCATGCGGCCACGCAGCGCGGCGTCCAGCCGGGCAAAGGGCTCGTCCAGCAGCAGCGCCAGCGGTTGGGCCAGCAGCGCGCGGGCCAGCGCCACGCGGGCCCGCTGGCCGCCCGACAGCGTGGCCGGGTTGGCGTCCAGAAAGGCGCCCATCTCCACATCGGCCAGCGCCTGACGCACGGCGGCTTCGCGCGCGGCCGCCGGGCCGGCCGGCAGCGCAAACAGCAGGTTTTCGCGCACTGTCATGTGCGGGAACAGCAGGTCGTCCTGAAACAGGATGCCGACTCGGCGCGCTTGAGGGGGCAGGCCGTCGAGGCGGCGGCCGGCCAGCTGCACCGTGCCGTCAAAGTGCAGGCCTTCGGGCAGGGTGCCGCACAGGGCTGCCAGCAGGCTGGACTTGCCCGAGCCGCTCGGCCCCATCAGGGTGTGCACGCAGCCCGGCGCCACACTGAGCCGTAGCGGCCCCAACAGGATGCTGTGCGCTGTGCGCAGGCTGTGCAGGTCGAGCGTCAGGGTCATGGCAGGCTGCACTTTACAGGCTGATCTGCTGGCGCTGCTTGTGGCCAACGCCGGGCCCGGCCCAGCCAGGCCGCCAACGCGAACATCAGCACCGGCAGCAGCCACTGCAGCCCCGCGTAGGCGGCGGTGAGTGAGCGTTGGCCGCCGGCGGCCAGCGTCACCGCTTCGGTGGTGACGGTGTTGAAGCGGCCCGCCCCCACAAACAGCGTGGGCAGGTACTGCGCCACGCTGACAGCAAAGCCCACCGCCAGGCTGGCGGCCAGCGCGGCGCGCAGCAGCGGCCACTTGACTTGCCACAAAAACACCCAGCGGCTGCGCCCCAGGCTGGCTGCCAGCTGCGCCAGCCGGGCGTCAAAGCCGGTGTAAGGGCCCTGCAGCGCCAGCAGCACATAGGGCAGGCAGGCCAGGGTGTGCGCCAGCCACAGGCCCGCGGCTTGGCCATCCCAGCCCCAGGCCAGGGCCAGCCGGTGCAGGCCCAGCACCCACAGCACGCCCGGCAGCGCCAGCGGCAGGTAAAACAGGGCCTGGGCCCGGCGCTGCCAAACCGGCGGCGCCAGCTCCAGCCAGGCCACCGCCCACAGCAGTGCGCCCAGGCTGCTGGCCAGGGCCAGCGCGCCGGTGGTCCACAGCGTGCCGCTGCTGGCCAGCACCGACTGCCAGGCAGCCCAGCTCCAGGCCTCGGGCAGCAGCTGCGGGAAAGGCCAGCTGCCGCTGATGCTGCCCACTGCCAGCGCCAGGCCGGCCGCCAGGTAGATGCCGTGCAGCAGGGCCAGTGGGGTGCGTGGCGCGTTCGGCTTGGCCGCATCCGGGCGCTCGCCATGGCGGTGGCCGGACCAAAACCGGTCAATCGAGCCAGCCGCAGCCGGGCCGCGCGTCCAGCGCCGGCGCCACAGTGGGCTGCGCGTCAGGCCCCAAGCCAGCGCTGCGGCCAGGGCCAGTGCCGCCGCCAGCAGCCAGGCCGCGGCGGCACCCTGCGCGTTGGTGGCCGGGTCGGCGTCCTGCAGCCACTGCCAGGCCAGCACCGCAAGTGTCGGCGGCGTGCCGGGGCCGATCACCAGCGCCACGTCCACCACCGTCAGGTTGTAGGCCAGTACCGCCAGCAGCGGCGCCAATAGCCGCGGCCAGAGCTGGGGCCAGGCCACGCGCCACCAGGCGCTGGCGGGCCCGTAGCCCAGCGTGTGCGCCAGGCGCAGTTGCTGCTGAAGCGCCTGCGCCACGCCGGGCCGCTGCAGCTGCGCCAGCGCAGCCCACAGCAGAAACGACGTTTCCTTCAGCACCAGCACCAGCACCAGACCCAGGCCCCAGGGGTCTTGCGTGGTGGGCCAGGGCGGCGGCACGCCAAAGCCGGTGGCCCAGGGCGAGAGCAGCCGCAGCAGCCAACCGCTGGGCGCCAGCCAGGCCACCAGCGCGATCGCCAGGGCCGCATGTGGCAGGGCCAGCAGCGGCGCCAGGCCGCTTGCCAGCCGCGCACCCACCGCGGTGCCCGGCAGCGGGCTGAAGCTGCGGCACAGCAGCCAGGCCGCCGCCGCCGTGCTCAGCGCGCTGGCCAGCAGCCCGGTCCACAGGCTCATCGCCAGCGCGCGCAGGGTTTGCGAGTCGCGCCACAGCGCAGCCCAGGCCGCCGCATCCAGCCCGGCCTGCACCGCCGACCACAGGCTCCAGCCCAGGGGCAGGGCGGCGAGGGTGAGCAGCAGCAGGGCGGGGATGGGCATGGCGGCGCAAAGTATGGCACTTGCGGCGCAAGAGCGGGCGCTTAGCGACCTGCTACATTGCCGGGACGCTCTGGGGCTGCGTTGGCGCCGGGGTATCACGCCATGACCTTGATCCCGCCCCATCCCAGCTCGTCCCGCCTCGACAGTGTTCGGCTGGGCCTGCTGTATTTTGTGGCGCTGTCGGCGAGCCTGGGTACGGCAGTGTCAGCCATCGGACGCCTGCTGCTGTATCTGGCTGCGCTGGTTTATTTGCTGAGTTGGGCCAGCGGCCGCGGCCGGGCTTCGGGCACGGGTTTGCCATCGGCCTTGAGCTGGGCAGTGCTGCTGGCGGTGGCCTACATGGCGCTGTCGGTGCTGTGGTCGGCGGTCGGGCCGGTCGAGGCCCTGTGGTCCTGGAGCCGGCACGCCCGGCTGTTGACCATCCTGATCATGTTGTGCCTGATCACCAGTCTGGCAGAGGCCCGTGCCGTGCTGCGGGTGTTTGTCTGGGGTCAGTTGTTTGTGGTGCTCAGCGCCTGGCTGTTGGTGTTCAAGCTGCCAGTGCCCTGGGCCACCGGTGCCGGTCAGGGCAGCTATGCGGTGTACAGCAGTTATCTGGAACAGGGCATTTCGCAGGCGGTGCTGGTGGCGCTGCTCTGGTTCCAGCGGGACCACGTGTTTGGGCCGCGCGGGCGCTGGCTGGCCTTGTCCTGTGCGGTGGCCGCAGCTGTGCTGACCATCGGCCTGATGCCGGGTCGCAGCGGGCACATGGTGTTGTTGGGACTGCTGACCTTCGTTCTGCTGCATCAGTTGCCAGGGCGCTACCGCTGGGTTGTGTTTATGGTGCCTGTCCTCAGCGTGGCCTTGGTATTTCAGGTGTCCACGGCTTTTCGGGATCGCATGAACCAGGTGGTCTCAGAAGTTGCCTTGCATCGTCAGGGCAGCACGCAAGACACATCGTCCGGCACCCGGCTCGAGTACTGGCGCGCCTCGCTGCAGGCCATCGCCGAGCAGCCGCTGGCCGGTCACGGTGCCGGCAGCTGGAACCAGACCTATCGCCGGCTCAAGGGGCCGCAGGCCTCAAAGCTGAACGACACGGTGTCCGACCCGCATCAGTTGTTTTTGTTGTGGGCGGTCGAGGGCGGCTTGCTTGGACTGGCGCTGCTTTGCGCTGTGTTGGCTGCGCTGTGGCGTTATGGCCGGGGGCTGGCCGCTAATGACGGGCACGCCCTGCAGGCCATGGTGCTGGCGCTGGTGATCTCGGGCCTGTTCAACTCCATGATTTACGGCATTGGCATGGGGGACTTCTTTTGCATCGGCCTGGGCATTCTGGTCGCCCTGGGGCGCGACTCAGGCCGGCTGCCCGGTGGCCAGCAGCCCCAGCGCTGACCGCACAAACGCCCCCGGCTCGGGCAGGGTTAGCGCCACCACCCCGGGCTGCGGGTGA
>CAJAXU010000251.1 GCA_903948045.1 uncultured beta proteobacterium
AGTGCCGGCTCGGGCATGACCATGTTTTTGCTGGTGTTTTACACGCCGCTGTTGCTGCAGGGCAGTTTTCATTTGTCGCCCAAAGAAGCCGGCTATGTGATGACGCCGCTGCTGGTCTTTATCACCGTGGGCAGCATTGCCAACGCGCGCATCGTGCCTCGGCTGCGCCGCGCCGAGCGCCTGATCACCCTGGGCCAGGCCGGTATGGCGCTGGGTTGTGTGCTGCTGACCCAGCTGAGCGCGCACACACCATTGGTCTGGATGATGCTGGTGTTTGCGCTGTGCGGCATCAGCCTGGGCTTTCAGCTGCCAAACTTGACGCTGCAGATGATGGAAGCCGTGGGCCGCCAGCACTTTGGTGTGGCCGGCGGCCTGTCGCAGTTCACCCGCACGGTGGGCAGCATGGTGGGCATCGGCCTGGCCAGTGCAGTGGTGAATTCGGTGTACCAGGGGCGCATTGCCGCCGCTGTGGCCACCGCGCAGATCGGCCACCCCCGGCTGCTGGAACTGCTGGCCACCCCGCAGCTGCTGATCCGACAGCAGGACGAGCTGGAGATGCGCGCTCTGGCACAGACTTTAAGCCTGGATCCGCTCAGCCTGCTCGACGCCGCCCGCCAGGGCCTGGCGCAGGGCACGCAGGCGGCGTTTTGGTTCTGCGCCGGCGTGGCCGCATTAAGCACCGTGGTCAGCCTAGGGCTGCCCAGGTATTCCATCCGGTCAGACCAATAAACGAGCCGGTCAGCTGATCTCGGCAATCATCTCGATCTCAACACAGGCCCCCATCGGGATCTGCGCCACACCAAAAGCGCTGCGGGCTCCGAACAGCTGGCCGATAAGTTCGCTGGCGCGGTCGATTGCCGAGATGATTGTGAGCTACCGAACCAGAAACGGGGCAGTTTGGCTGATTCATATTTATACTAGTTCAAATATATTTCAACCATGGCAACCAACGAAAAACCGCTTGAATGGATCGGTAGCAGCCACAAAGACTTGATGGCCTTGCCTGCCGACGTTCGGCGACTGTTCGGCTTTGCACTGTCGTTGGCACAGGCCGGTGACAAGCATGATGCCGCCAAAGTCCTCAAGGGCTTTGGAGGTGCAGGGGTGCTTGAGGTTGTGGAAGACGATGTTGGCGGTACCTACCGGGCCGTGTACACCGTCAAGTTTGTCAAGGCAGTGTTCGTCCTTCACTGCTTCCAGAAGAAAAGCAAGCGCGGCATCGCCACGCCCAAGGAAGACATGGACATCATCCACGCCAGGCTGAAAATCGCGGAAGCGTATGTAAAGGAGTTGCGGAAATGAAAACTCGAATTGTTGACGGCGTTGAAGTGCATCGTGGTACCGGCAATGTGTTTGCTGACCTTGGCCTAGCCGATGCCGAAAAACTCAAGATCAAAACGGGTTTGGTGATCGAAATCAGGAAAGCCATGAAAGACCTTGGACTGACTCAGCAAGAGGCGGCCAAGCGGATGGGCATTACTCAACCCAAGGTATCTGACATGATGCGCGGCGATTTCACCAACCTGTCAGAGCGCAAGCTGATGGACTGTCTTACACGGCTTGGATTCGACATTGAAATAAAGGTCCGACCAGCTCAAGCTGAAATCGGACATTTAATGTTGGCTGTGGCATGACAATCAATTTCGCGTCGCACTGGGGCTAAACCCCAGCTCATTGCCCCAAAAGCTCAACCCACCTCTGCAATCATCTCGATCTCAACACAGGCCCCCATCGGGATCTGCGCCACGCCAAAGGCACTGCGGGCATGGGCACCGCGGGCGCCGAACAGCTGGCCGATAAGTTCGCTGGCGCCATTGGTCACCAGGTGCTGCTCGGTAAAGTCACCTGTGGAGTTGACCAGCGACATCAGTTTGACGATGCGGGTGACGCGGTTGAGGTCGCCCACGGCGGCGTGCAGCGTGCCCAGCAGGTCGATGGCCACGGCGCGGGCGGCGGCCTGGCCTTCGGCGGTGCTCATGGTCTTGCCGAACTGGCCGACCCAGACCTTGCCGTCTTGCTTGGCGATGTGGCCGCTCAAAAAGACCAAGTTGCCGGTTTGCACAAAGGGCACATAGGCGGCGGCCGGCGTGGCTACCGGGGGCAGGGTGATGTTGAGTTCAGCCAGTTTGTCGTAAATACTCAAGATGTTTTCTCCATAAAAATTTAGGTCAAAGAGCCTTCCAAGCCTTATCCAGACTGGTTAGTTAGCTATATTAAGTGTAGCGTCCAAGCTCTGGGACTGGGACTGGCTCTGTGTTTGGGTTTGGGTTTGCGTCTGGCCTGGAAGCTGGCGCTCGCCATACGCCCGGTGCCCCGTCACCGGCTCAACCGTGACGCCCACGGTGAGGGTGTGGCTGGCGCCGCCGTGGATCACGCCGCGCATCGGCGAGACATCACCAAAGTCGCGCCCGGTGGCCAGCGTCACATAGTCTTCGCCCGGTGAATGCCAGCCGATGCGGTCATTGGTCGGGTCCAGCTCACACCAGCGCTGACCCTCGGGCAAATCAGGCACATAAACGGCCGCCCAGGCGTGGGATGCGTCGCTGCCGCGCAATCGAGCAAGCCCGGGCGCCGGCTGGGTGAGCAAATAGCCGCTGACGTAGCGCGCCGGCAAGCCCAAGCTGCGCAAGCAGGCGATCAGGATGTGCGCAAAATCCTGGCACACCCCCTTGCGCTGGGCCAAAGCCTGCAGTGCTGGGGTATTCACCTGTGTGCTTTGGCTCTCATAAATGAAATCAGCATGCATGCGCCGCATCAGGTCCGTGGCGGCAGCCAGCAAAGCGCGGCCAGGGGCAAAGCTGGGGCGGGCGTAAGCCACGAACTCGGCGTCGCGCGGTACGAAAGGGGAGGCGAACACAAAATCGCTGGCCGCGTCAAATTGGCCACCCGAGCGGTAGCGAAACAGCTCGCGCGCCGTTTCCCACGGCATGCTGCTGCGTGGTGCGACGCTGGGCTGGGTCGCCACCACGCTGCGCGACACCACATCAAGCACCCGATGCGGCGTCTGTAATGAGAAAAAGCAGCGGCTGTTGCCGTAGACATCGGTGGTGCGGGACAGGCGGGCAGGCTCGGGGCTGATGTCAAGCTGGTGGCTCAGCAGCTGCTGCTGCGCCGTGTCCAGCGGCTGCAGGTAGGCCATGTGCTGGGCCGTCTCGACTGCGGGCAGGTAGTCGTAGCGGGTGTGGTGGGTGACCTGCAGCTTCATGGCGTGCCAACGCTGTGTTTGTTGTCACTGGCGTGGGTGAAGTAGGTGGCGCTGACCTCGTCCGATACGTGCAGTGTGGCGCGCAGGCACTGCTGCAACATGTCGTGCAGCGCGGCCGGTACACCCAGCACTGGGTTGTCGCTGGGCAGTTCACACAGCTGTGCCAGGCTCCAGGCGCTGGGGTCGGGTACCTTGCGCGCCAGCGGGCTCAACGCGTCGGGCGCGCTGCCGGCCAGCTTGGCCAACCTGCCGCGCAAGGTGTGGGCTACCCAGGCCAGAGAGCGCGGGTTGTCACCATCGAGCACCAGCAGGTCCAACAGCGCAGCCAGGTCCCGGCTCTGCTGGTATTGGGCGTGGAAGGTGATGGTGCTGTCAAACAGCGAAATCAAGGCTTCAAAGCCACCGTCGGTACGCAGCGAGCCAGTCTCGAGGGCGCAACTCAGCGATGACGCCAAAAAGGCCAGCCGCTCAATGTGGCGACCAATGCTCAGCAGGCGCCAGCCGCCGTCACGTGTCATGCGGTCTGTCTGGGCGCCGGTG
>CAJAXU010000252.1 GCA_903948045.1 uncultured beta proteobacterium
AAGAGACTCCCCCAAAATTAACTTTTAATCAAGTTCCTTGCGGGGGGTCACCCAATTCCCATCACGAATCTTGACCGCCACGGCACCAAAGGCCATCAGGATTCGTGACCGTACTCAGTGCGGCATCTGCCGTTTGGCGTGTGTATGGCGTTGGCCAAGGCAACGCTGGTGAAGGCGCAGGCCGTCATGGTTGATGGTGTGCGGGATCAGGCGCCGTCGGTGGCCGGATTGGGGGTTTTGGATGGCCTGGAGGGATAGGCAGATGCGGAAAAACACATCTCAGCTGGTTCCCGCAAACGCTCAACGCTGGACCGCTTCCGCCAACATTGCCGCCATCCCAGCCGACATGACCCACTCAAGGTGCACCCGGGCCCGGGTCAATCCCACGAACAGCAAGCGTCGGTTCAATGGGCTGAGGTCAGCCAAGTCGCATTCCGTCAGCACCACAGCTGGCGCGGCTTGGCCCTTGAAACGACGCACGGTGTCGAGCAACAGCGCGCCGTCAGTCCAGACCGGCGCACCCCCCTCGTCGTACCGCCCGGTAAATCGTCGCAGCGGCCAAGACCCTAAGCGGTCCAGATCCCGTAGCGCCGAGCCTTCACGCCCACGCAGACTCACCACAGCAATATCGGCCAGCTCAAAACCACGTTGCAGGCAGCGTTGAACCGCGATTTGCGTGGCCGCTGCGACGCCTTCTGCCGACTTGTAAACGATCGGGTCTGCCAATTCCCCCTCATGCGGACCCAAGGCTTCGACCTCCGTGTCAGTCAGCCGAAGGAGGTTGATGAGCTGCACCAAGGACCGAGGGCTGCGAAAGTTCTCGTTTGCTGTGATGGTCACCGCATCCGGTAGATCAAAGCTCTCACGGTCGCTGTAGAGTTGTTGCTGCGGGTCTTCCAGCAACAAGGCACGGCCATTTGTTTTGAGTCGCCCGAGTAGGGCTTGCACCCAGTCCGCCTGCAAATCCTGCATTTCATCGAGCACCAACAGGTCCAAATCAGGCGCACTGTCTTCTAGGGCAGCCATGCACTGGGTGACCAGGGCGTCAAAAGCGCCTGGCTGACCAAAATCGATCCGGACGCCCCGGCTTTTGAGCATGTTTCGGGCGTAGTCATGAAAGGTCTCGGCGGGTGTGCGCACAGGCACCACGCACGCCATGTGGTCGGCCAGCGGCCGGTTAAAGCACAGATAGGCCGCTTTGTGCCCGGCAGCATCTGCCTCACCGAAATTGCGCGGGAAGCCTCGTCCTTTAGGGCGAGGAGGCAGAGCGCGTGACGCGCAGCGGCACATTGGTGTTTGCGGCCCTTTGTGTTACTGTATAAAATAACAGCATATGCCCGAGTTGATCAAAACTCTCAAACTTCGAATCAAGGACAAGCACCAGTCGGCACTGTCGTCCATGGCTCGCCAGGTCAACACGGTCTGGAATTTCTGCAACGAGACCAGTTCTAGAGCGGTGCGCGAGCGTAATAAATTCCTGAGTGGCTATGACCTGCAAAAGCTCACCGATGGCTTCTCGAAGTGCGATGGAATTGCCATTGGCAGCGCCACGACGCAGCAGGTTTGTGAGGAATACGCTACACGTCGGCGCCAGTGCAAGCGAGCAAGACTCAATTGGCGCGTTTCTAACCCGAAATCATCAAAGCGATCCTTGGGCTGGATTCCGTTCAAGTCCCGAACCGTGCGATACAAGGCTGGTCAAGTTCATTTCTTCGGCCAAAAAATCAGCTTGTGGGACAGCTACGGACTTGCAAACTACAACTTGCGAGCGGGTTCCTTCAGCGAGGACTCGCGTGGGCGCTGGTACCTCAATGTTCAGGTCAAGATTCCTGAGCTTGTTGGGCCTGCAATGCCTGGCCCGACTGCAGCAATCGGCCTAGACCTCGGATTAAAGACCTGTGCTACGGTATCTGATGGCCAGAAGATCGAAGGCCGTTTCTATCGCGCGCTGGAATCCAAACTTGGTATTGCGCAACGGGCAGGCAAGAAACGACAGACCAAAGCTATTCATGCCAAGATTGCAAATCGGCGCAAGGACATGCTGCACAAGTTCAGCACCGCGCTGGTGAGAAACAACGCCGCGATCTTCGTAGGCGACGTGAGCAGCGCAAAGCTGATCAAAACCAAGATGGCCAAGAGCACACTCGATGCGGGCTGGTCATCGCTCAAGACGATGTTGGAATACAAGTGCCATCAGGCCGGTATTGTCTTCGAAGAGGTCCGCGAGGCCTATACAACCCAGACTTGCTCGTGCTGCGGGAGCATTACCCACAGCAGTCCGAGAGGTAGAGCAGGTCTTGGAATAAGAGAGTGGACTTGCAGTGATTGCGGATCGGTCCATGACCGCGATGTGAACGCTGCGAGGAACATTCTCGCGCTGGGACACCGGCGTCTCGCAGGAGGAAGCCACGCATCTGCCTAGAAATAGGTCAGATGCGATGGCGTGACTTGTATCGCAAGGTATCAGGAATCCTCGCCCTTTAGGGCGGGGAGGATGTCAATCAGCAGACGCAGGGCCAGTTGCGTCTTGCCCGAGCCGGCAGTGCCGACCACCCGAATCAGGCCAGAGGCTGTGCTGATACGCGGCACCCAGGTCGCCAATCCGGCCGCCATCCGCGTAGCCGTTTGCTGCAGGCGTCCGCTCAGGGCCGAGACATCGGGTGCCACCCTAAAGCGATTGCCAAAAAACGCCAGCACACGGCTCTGCAACTCTGGTCTGAGAAGGCCTGACCCCAGCAATTCGCCAATGCGTGAAACCAGGGTATCCAAGTCCGTGCTGTCAACGATACGCTCACGCGGCCATTGCGCGGTTTCGCTTTGCACCCGAAGGTGCGGCAAGATCAAAAGGTGGCTGAGCTCAATCGGCAGCCCTGCATCCGCGAGTCGCCCCCGCAAGGCACCGTACTGCAGCCCGACTTGGGCGGTCACGTTTTTTGGGGCGCTGCTGGCTCCGTAAGTTTTGAAGATTCCTTCCGACAAAAACTCCAGGTGACCGGCCTTCACCTCCATCAGCAGCAGATCACCGGACTGGTTGACGGCGACGATGTCTACCTCGCCATGTTGCTCGAGCGCACAGGCACCCCGGGACCAATCAACACTATGAAACAGGGTGTAGGCGGCAGACAGCCCGCGCTCAAGCTTTTGGAGGACTTCGAGTTCGGCGTGCTCGCCTGCGTTAGCTGTCTGGTGCTAACGCCAGTGGTCGGGTGCGCTGGGCGGTTGAGTCGCGGTACCCGCGAACCCAAGCACTGCGCGCCCTAGAAGCCGTCGGCGACGGGCTGGGGTGCCCGCACTGCAGCGGCGATCTTGCCTTACCTGAACAGTTATCGAGGGCGTCCTTCGTCAATCCAAGCCTGAGTTTCGTTGATACCAAGCCGGTATCGCGCACAATTGAAAGCCGCCAGTGCTTTTAGTTCCTGCCCAAGAAGCTGTTGGAACTTCAACCCATCCACTTCGGGCAAGCCAAGGTTTGAAACCGCAACCGCCTCCGACGCTCGACGTCGAACCACTTGGCCGACCGCTTCGTTGAGCGCTTCACGGTACTTGACGCGAAAGGGGTCGGGCGAGCCCATGGATTCAAGCACCACCTTGTACTTGGCCTGGGACCGACGATAGGTCCAAGCGAAGAGGTCCACCGCCATCGAGACATCGCGCAATTCATAAACGCCCATCATGGCCAGCGCGTAATCCTCCCGGTTGATGTCCAAGAAGGACAGAGGCGCCTGGTTGTAGAGCATGAGTGGGATATTGGCTGCAAGCCGGCTCACTCGCTTGTTCCCATCCTCGAAGGGTTGCAAGTACGCCAGGTTGACCCAGAGGAAGAAGGCCGCCTCCAAAGGGTTCTTGATGCGCTGGGCCGTCGAGATGATTCGCTCGAACATCTCCAGCAGGAACGCTGGAACCTGGGTGGGCACGTAAATGGTGCCGCTGATGTTGACTACCTTTTCGCGAATGGCACCGAGCGATGTCACATCCGCCAGCAGGTCTTGCATCAGCACTGCGTGCAGATTTCGAACGAGTCCCGCACTGAGCCCCTGGGCTGGCACGGCCTCCACAAGGAACTCGATGGCAGCCTTGTGATTGAGCAGCATCACGGCATCGCTGTCGGTTGCAGCCGCACCGCTCTTGAAAAGCTCCTCGGTATCCAGCAGTGTGTAGCGGTTCCCCTCGAGATGTGACGACGACCATGACAGGTCGATGAGTAGCTGCTCCAAAACTTTGCGGACATAGGTACCTGCCGGCAGTTGCTCCGGGAGCCGCCCGAGTTCAGAAAGGTCGTCGGCGAGCTCTCGTGGCAGCAGAGACGTCTCGTTCGGCTTGTATCCGTCGACGAACTCGCGCTGATATGTCACCGGCGAGCGGGAACCAAGCGGCAACCCCAGTCGTTGTCTGAGGTCCAGGCTCCCTGCGCTCCAGGTGGGAGCAAGGCCGCGTGAGGCAGATACAACAGTCGGATGAACGGCAGTCCTTGCATCCGTGACAGTGCTCGGTGTTGGCAAGCGATAACGAGTGGCACGAGCTTTCCCGACAGACTCGACTCGCCGCTCCGCTGCCAGGCTTGCCAGCATCCGCTTGACGGCAGGCAGGCTTGAGCTCGTGGCCTCAACGAGTTGGGCAGAAGAGACGAGCTCATACCCAGCTGCAGCCAGTGTAGACATGGCGGTCAGCAATTTCTCGGGTTTCAGACGGTCGTCATAGGACATAAATCGGCTCGATATTGTGAGCCGATCATAGCGATATCGAGCCGATTATCAAGTATCGGCTCGATATTCGAGCTGATTCCAAGGAAATCGAGCCGATTCTCAAGACTACCTGGCTTCTTCAGGCAATCAGCAAATATGGAGTGACCGCCCACTACCGATACATTATGCCAACAGAGCCCCAGCCAACACCGTCAGGCCGCGAAGAAGCGCGTCGCGGCCGGTTCGGGAATAAGCTGCCCGGTGACCTGGCGGCGCTTGTATTCCATGAGTGAGCGGGATCAGGCCGGGCTGTCCAGGCCATCTGCTGACGTGGCTTCCCACAGCATTTCGTCGTCGCGGCATTCGGCGAAGGCCGGGTCGCTCATGAAGACGTCCGCCAGGCGCTCGAGTTCGGCTTCACGGACTGCCAGGGCCTGCTTCATCAACTCCTCCATCACACGGCTGCGCTCGCCATCTGGCACCACAGCGTTGAAGCGCTGCAGGACGGGGGCGGAGAACGTGTGGGACGCGCAAGTGTGGTGACTGCCATGGGGGTGGTGTTGAAAGGATGCGCAGTATTGCAGTTCACTGCACTAAGTTTATCGGCCCCCTCCGATTTTGCGTCAAGATCCGGGAGAGTTTGCTATTGATAAAATATGTTATCAACAATTGAAGCAGTGCGAGCAGCATGGCAGGCAACATTTTGGCAGTGAGCAGACATCATCCAGATTGAACATGCGAGTTACAATGTATCTCAAGTCTTGGAGGTAATCACAATGACAACAGCCATGGTTCACGTCCGGGTGGACGAAAAAATTAAGGCCCAGGCCACCGAGGCTCTGGCTGCGATGGGCTTGTCGGTCTCCGACGCTGTGCGGGTGTTTTTGATGCGAGTGGTGGCTGAGCAGCAAATGCCGTTTGCTCTTAAGGTGCCAAACGCACAAACTCGTACGGCCATGAAGGAGGCTGATGAAATCGCGTCGACGCGGCGTGCACGCTTTGGTACCGCTGTTGAATTGTTCGATGACCTCGAAAAAAACAGCCGCTAGTAAACGCGCCGATCTGCCGCGCGCTGCAGACTACGCCAAGGCTTTTCTGAAAGACTGGCAGCGGCTATCCCGATCTGGCAGGTACGACATGAATAGACTCAAGGAGGCCATGCTGTTGCTGGTCTCCAATGATTCACCGCTCGGTCCAGAATGGGTTGACCACCCATTAGGTGGTGAGTGGGCAGGTCACCGAGAGTGTCATATTGGTGGCGACTTTCTGTTGGCCTACAAACTCGATGAAACTCACAAACCTGGGTTGATCGTCTTTGTGCGGGCTGGCACTCATGCGGATCTCTTCGAATAAGGCCATCGATAGACAAACCATTTCACCGGAATTTCGTGGTGAATCTGTCCCAAAGAGAGCAAATCTAAGTGAATCCAACATTTACTTCTAGTTTTTTTGCTCCTTTGAGGTCATTTTTTCGTATTTTTTGTCTCTGAGATGAGACGCTAAACTAGCTTGTGTCGGTGCACCCCGTCAAAATTAGCGATTTTTTGTTCTTATAAGATCAACCCTGAGGCCGCCGAAGCCGATTACTTTTATTTTTGACCTCATCAGAGCAAAATTATCATAAATCAGTTAAAATTGATATAAAATGACCCCTTGAGGTCAAAATGAAAACCAATTTTCAAACATTAGGGGCTTTGGCAAAGCGCCTCGAAGTAGAGCGCAAAAGGCAAGGACTGTCTCGCGCGCAAGCTTCGGCCGTCTGCAATGTGAG